>JAESPT010000448.1 GCA_016765515.1 Sneathiella sp.
ATATTTACCCAGAAGAATCCATTGAGGCGTGGCATCAACGCTTAAAGTTGGAGAGTTAGCATTTTAGCTGACCCTGTGACAGCTTTGCCAAGGGGGATTCTTCCTTTGATGGTTTCAAGCCTTTCTCGAACAGCTCAGAGCCGCTCGAGAAAAGTTTATCATCGTGTATCTGCTATTTTGCGGATAAATCTTTATAAGCCGCTGGAATGTTGAGACCAGGATGGACCCATCCGAAGAGCGCGTATCCACCAAATTTTTCCATACTGACTTCCTCGACAGTCTGTTCCAATGTCAACCCTTTCGCGATTGCTGACTTGACATTTTTTTGAATAGAGGCAAGGTAATCTATGTGCCATTTGATGGCTGACTTATCAGTGATCGGTCCGTGACCAGGAACAACTGTTGCATCCTTGGGTAGGAAGTCATAGACGGCTTGCATGGATGCCAGAGTCTCTACAAGGTGGCCGTCAAGAAGCCAGGGCAAAGCAGGTTTTGACGCAATAACCGGATTACCTGTCCATATTGTGTTGGCGCCCGGAACCCAGACAAAGAGATCACCACCTGTTTGAGCGAAGCCAAAATCTCGAATTTCAACGGTTTTACCGCCAAGATTGAGGCTTAATTGCCCACCTGCTGGAATAAGGATGTCGGCTTTACGAGGATTGACCTCTTCAATGCCGCGCCCTTTACCAAAATGTGCATCATAAATTCTGTGTCAGCTTTAAAATTATTGCTGATATATGCCGCCGTTGCAGCATGTTGAATTATGGTCGTTGCTTCCGGGAAAAAGTCATTTCCGTAAGAATGATCACCGTGATAGCTGGTGTTGACAACGTAACGCACAGGTTTGTCTGTCTTGCTCTTTATCAAGGCTAATACTTGTTTAGCGAGGCGCTGGTTGAGCATGGTATCGATGACTAAAACTGCTTTCTCGCCAACAATGAAGCCTGACGTTGTGGCTATGGGAAGTCCTTTCTGGGCCATGTCAGAAGCTCCGGATGGAATTAATGCATAAGCATTGTTACCGAGCTCTTTTAGTTCCATAACGACTTTATTACCGTCCCAAATAGGTTCTTGATCCGCTTTCGCAACGCCCGTGACGGCGAGAGCGCCAAGAACGAGGGTTAGAATTTTTTTAAACATCCTAGTCTCCTTGTTTAATCAATCGACATTCAAAGATTTGCGATTGAGCTTGAATTTTCAACGCAAAGTCTAAAGGATGAAAAAATAGATACCAACAGGCGGTATTCGATCATTATCAACGAAAAATTAGATATGAATGAATTTTCTAAAACGACTTTGGAACAATGGCGAGCCTTGCAAGCTTTAAATAACTGCGGGAGCCTCGTCGACGCGGCTGATCTCTTGGGAAAAAGCCAGTCTACTTTGAGTTATCTGCTTGCTCAGCTTCAAGAAGCCTTGGGGGTGAGTCTGCTCGGCAAGGAGGGACGCCGCACGATACTCAACGACAATGGTTTATTGTTACTTGATCGGGCCAAAGGGTTTCTTTCCGATATTGATGATGCTGAATTTTTTGCCCGGCTGATTGGAAGCGGGCGGGAACCGGTCATCCGATTGGCCATCGATACGGCAACACCTCTGGAATTTATTACTGAAACTCTGCGGCACTTCAATGAGCGGAGCAAAGGCACCCGCCTGGAGTTGCATGAAGCCGTTATGTCCGGAGTCAATCAGCTGCTGATGAACCGTGAGATTGACGTGGCAATTGGATTAATGCCTCCGCCGGGATTTGCTGTGGAACCTCTTATGGGGGTTGATTTTCGCCTTGTTTGTGCCGCCTGTCATCCGTTAGCGACGTTGCCAACCGTGACTGTTGCTGATTGTGAGAATGAAGTTCAGGTGGTCGTTCGAGATTCAGGTCCCCAAGATCTGGATCGGGGCTGGTTGTCCCCAAAAAATCGTTGGAGCGTTAGCAATCTTCGCGTTGGGTTTGCTCTTATTGAACAGGGACTTTGTTTCGGTCGCCTACCTTGTCACATGATAAAACAGGAAATTGATGAGGGTTCTTTTGTTGAACTCAATGTGATGCATGCCAGTCATTATACTGAACAACTCTATCTCACTCGCGCTCATCGTGGGGCGCCAGGAAAAGCGACGGCTGATTTGCTTGAAAGTGTGAGAGAAACGGCACTCTCCTACTTGGCAGCGAGTAAACAATAGTCTGTGAGTAAGAATAACCGCGTAGAGAAAAAAAGTTCTCTGCGCGGTATATGCTGGGTATTTTGATGTGATTAGTTACGGCGTTAGTTTAAGCGGGTTCAAGAATGCTGCAATAGTTTGCCACGCCGGATCCGCCCATATTGAAGACACATCCCAGGGCGGCGTCTTTCTTTTGAAGGTCTCCGGCAGTTCCCGTGAGTTGCATGGAGGCCATTACATGCATGGACACACCTGTCGCGCCAACCGGATGTCCCTTGGCTTTCAGACCGCCTGACAGATTTACTGGCATGGCCCCGTCCGCCAGAACAGTTCCATCTTCAATGACGGATGCCCCTTGTCCGGGCTTGGCCAGACCCATCGCTTCATAAACCATGAGCTCTGCAATGGTGAAGCAGTCATGGACTTCAGCGAAATCAAGATCCATTGCAGAAATTCCTGCCAGTTTGAAGGCGCGAGAGAAAGCTTCTTTTGGCCCTTCAAATTTTAGAGGATCCCGTTTTGACATGGGAAGGAAATCGTTCACATGCACAGCGGATCGGAACGCGACCTGATGTTTAAAATCTGGGGCTCTGTCTTCGGAAACCATAATCAGCGCCGCCGCTCCGTCGCTAATCAAGGAGCAATCGGTAAGCCGCAATGGCGGGGCTATAAGAGGGTTCTTGTCGCTGACTTGATTAAAGAAATCCAGGTCAAACTCTCGGCGCAAATGCGCCAGTGGGTTGTTCATAGCATTCTTGTGGTTCTTTTGGGCGATCTTGGCCAAGGTTTCGGAATGATCACCGTGCGCATCGAAATAGGCCCCGGCGAATTGGCCGAATATGGCTGGAAAGGACATATCCGCTTCTTCCTTTTGATAGGAAGCACCAGCTAGAGCCTTGGTTACTCCAGCGGTATCCAGGGCTGTCATTTTTTCCGCGCCAATGACCAAAGTGACTTTCGCTGATCCAGCACGGATAGCATCCCTTGCGGCATAGACGGCGGCTGAGCCGGACGCGCAGGCATTTTCAAGGCGTGTTGCGGGGGTGAAGCGTAAATCATCATCCAGCCCCAACACCAGGGAAGAGGCAAATCCATCAGGAACCATGCCGGAATTAAAGTTCCCAAGCCAGATTGCATCGATATCTTTAGGGGGAATTCCCGCATGAGAAATGGCTTCCTGTGCAGCCTCGATGATGAGGTCTTCCAGGCTTTTTCCTTCAAGGCGGCCAAAGGGTGTATGACCCCATCCAACGATCCGTGCGTCCATTTTTTCCAGTCTCCAAAATTGTTTGACGGTAGTATGCAGATTGGAAAACCGGCTGCAAGTCGTAAAAATGCTTAATTTATACGAAATTCTAAGAGGTCTCTGGTGACAAGGAGTTAGAAAGGGCGCTCATAATCGGGATTGATCCCGAGCCAGATCATCGCTTCCTTAATGGCCTCCTCGTTATCTACATAGTCCTCTGCATTGTAGATCATTGTTATGATTTCAGCTTTTTTGGCCTGCCGGCTGGCATTGTACAGAGAATCGAGCATACGCGAATACCCGTATCCGACACTATTACTGCAAAGAACTGCATGTCTACCGCGGCCTCGAATGACTTGCTTTGTGACTAAAAATTTTGACAGATTGCGGATGTCATCCGGTACCATCTGGTTATCACATTCGGAGTAATCTACGAAATAATTTAGGTTGGGGCGCATCATGGGATGCGCAAAAATATCTTCATATCGATCATATATGAGGTTCAGGGTTAACTTATTGGTATGTTTAACAAAAACACAATTTACATCGTGGTCAATGTGAAAACCATAGTATGGATTGTTGATACAGCTGGGTGCCTTTGAACGATGGAAGGGGTGTAGTGTTTCGGCCATGATATTCAATCCAGAAAGTTGCCTTGTGATTATTTGTTTAATCAGCTTGTGATTTACTCTATCAAACGGGACAGTCTGAAATGTTACTATTTGTAATATAAATATATATTATGTAATTATTATACAGCAAGTTCTAATTATATTTTATTGCGTGTTTGTATCATTGGCTACAGATGAATTCTGCCTTATCAGTGCTGTTCTTTCGATTTTAATTAGATGTATAGATTGGGTTTTTATCCCCCTGATTGGCGAATTTATTTATGATCGGTCTGGATATCTCTAATCGCCTGAGGGAAGACAATTAAATGTGGCTACTTGCATGGCAGTATTTCTATGATCCTTGGGTTGATCTTATTAGAGTATCGGCCAAGGGTAACTGATTGCTTCGCTGACGAAGGCTTGAACGGCGGGAGAGCGTTGATGGCCCGATACAGTGACCATTTCAACGTTGCGTGTGAGTTTGGGATCACTGAGCGGACGGCAATGCAGACCATCCACGGTTATGGAATATTCCGGTAACAGGCAGATGCCCATTCCCTCTAACACCATATTCTGGATCCAGTCTTCCCGTTCACTTCGGTATTTGACTCTGACATCTATCTGCAGTTCTTCCAGTAATTCGTAGAAGGAATTGCGGAACTCACAATTAAGGCGATCCAGATATCGTTGCCCGGTCAGCTCTTTAATGGGGATGGTATTCAAGGCGGCAAATTTGTGATCAGCCGGGAAAATAGCGACCATCCGCTCTTCATACAGTTTAACCGTATCAAACCGTTCATGCAGGGTCATGGGAAGTCCGAGAAGGGCGCAATCAAGGTCACCTGACAGTAATCCGTCCGTCATATTATGGGGGGTGACATCAAAAATCGTAAGTTCAATACCTGGATGCAATCGTTGAAATTTCGACAGAAAAGGAATTGTTCTGGTCGGACCGATGGTGCACATGATCCCGACTTTTAACGGAGCTTTTTCAAGGTTTAAAAGTTTACTTGCAGCGAGAACGGCATTTTGTGTTGTGCTATCGACGCGCCCGAGATGTTCGCGCATGACCTGGCCCAAATCCGTTAAGTGAGTACGGTTTCTCTCTCTTCGGAACAAGGGACCACCCAGTTCCTCTTCCAGCTTTTTTATGGCTCTGGTCAGTGCCGGTTGGGACACATTGCATCTTTCTGCCGCGCGCGTGAAATTGAGAGTCTCTGTCGTCGCCAGAAAGTATCGAATTTG
>JAESPT010000449.1 GCA_016765515.1 Sneathiella sp.
CCTTCACCCGTAATTGTATAACCATTTGGTTCATCAATATTACTCAGAGTAACTTTCCCTTTAAAGGTCGCTTTTACAGGTCCGACTTTGACTTTCACCGTTGCAGTGAAGGAGACGTCCCCGTCTTTTTCAACTTCCTGACAACCGGGAATGGCTTGCTTTAATACTTCGGGGTCATTTAACGCCGTCCACACGGCTTTTCGCGAGGCATTGATCAATTCTACGCCGCTCATCTCCATGTCACTACCCCTAAAGTCTTTTTATTGAATAACGAGAAATAATCTAACTGATGACTGGCGGTCACCGCAAGGGCAATGGTTAATAAATTTAATTTAACTCTAGAAAATATTCTACCATTAGTACATCTTTGAAAAAGTCTCCTCTTTGCGGGTTCGAAACTTCGTATTTGAAACACGGGGCTCCTTCATTGAAGGATGATTTTGTTTGGGTGGCTCTATTAAATTGGAGATTGCAAGCAGAGACGGTGGCTGGAGATTTTGTTAAGAAGAGATTAACTTATCATCGGTATCATTAACTATATTTGGATAAGAGTGGAGTTTGGCATGCGCCCTGCTATCAGATCAACATTTGACATAGTCGCGTGGCTAGAAGAGAGAGGAGCGCAGTCCAGTGTTCCGCTAAATTCGCCAACTCTGATGAAACTTCTTTATTTGAGTCAGGCAATTTATGCCAGTGAGCATAATATGGCCAAGTTAATGCCAGCAACCTTTTTGGCGACAGATGCAGGGCCAATTGAACCTGACCTGTTTATTGCCATGGAACATGGAGTGTCGCTGGATGATCCGGTTTCGCCGTCTGATCATGTTGAAGAGGTTCTTCTTGCTATTTGGCAATGCCATGTAGAAAAATCAGCAGAAGAATTCGAAAAGATCACTCATTCGGATACGGCTATTGCGAAAGCGAAAGAAAAAGGCCGGAACTCTGAAATTCTGGTTAAAGATATGGCGGAAGCTTATTCGGGCGGGATTTCTGCTTTCTTAGGGCAAGGGTTGGCTAATAAATTCCCCGATGGAACTACTTATGACGTCAAGCATTCCAATCTTGATGCGGTTCCTTCTGAAAATCAGGAAGTCCGGTTTACGGCGGATGGTCGCTCCGTTACAAAATGGGTGCCCAAAAGGCGGATAAAATCTAAGGATCTCAAACCGACAACAAAGCTTCATTGATTTAGCGACGTGCCTATTTTCCAAATTTTTTGCGAAGATCTGAGCAATAGTCTTTTCCGGTGACCGAGGCGGTAGTCCAGACGCTGTCGAAACGGTTAAACAGGTCGTTTGAGCCTAAATATTCCTGATCCTCTACAATTCCCAGAACAAATATATTTTTCAAGGATGTTTGACGGGCGAGGAAATAAGGGGCGCCGCGATCCTTTCTTACATGACCATTCCCTGCGATCAGAAAAGCGCGTCCCTGGCCCTTTGCCTGTAAAAGCTGTTTTGCCAAAAGTTTGTCCTTGGCAATCTGGATGTTACTCATGGGGGCGATCATGTGTTTTGGCAGAAGATCGCAATGGCTTTGTCGAATTTGAGTGTGCAGACTATCCAGTAAATGGCGAGGCAGGGTATCGTCAGGTGTGGCATTCATATTATCTTTTAGATCTCTTTGAGGAAAACTGCCATATAGAATGCGTGCGCGGGCGTCCTTAGCGGCTTTAAACAGGGGGCCGTAATACGTCCAGTCTGGCCAGCCGGATTTTGCCCATTTTAGCTTATGGGGCAGGGAAGCATAGGATATGTCCCCCTTGAGAAACTGATCAACAACTGGTTGTTGATCGCGGTTCAGCATTTCAAAGACTACGCCATCATTCGACGTTAAAGTTTGTTGAAGGATCGCTGCCTGTACCAGATGATGCTCCTCGTTGTCATGTTTTTCACCGAGAAAAATGAAGGAAGCTTGACCCAGTCGCTTTATCAGCCCGGATTCCTGAAGGGCCAGTGAATATCCATTCCGAGTTTCCACGGCCTCATGAGTTGCGGTGCATGCCGATAGAGCTAGTGACAGTAAAATGAATAAGAATGATATATTCCAGGTCATTTATAAATCTCACCGATAGGATACGATTAGGACAACACCGAATAAGGCTACAATAACAGAGACAGCAAGGCCCGAGGATATGGGGCGTGAAAGGCTGCTATTTTCGCCATGTGTGGCGTCCGCTTTTTCCATGATGTAGGTCACAACACTGAGAGCCGTGCTGATAAACCAACGCTAAATGACATCAATACTCTGGCCGGCCTTTAGACAAACAGCTTTTCCAGCTTTGCGGTAAAACCAGTCGAAATCCAGATTAATGCTTTTAGTCGCTATCGGATATAGCCCAAAACGAACAGCAATAGCAAAGACAAGAACGGCAAACACGATCATCTGAATTTGCGTCACAACATGGCTTGCTGTGTAAATATGATATTCAGCGGCATAGGGAAGAAGGGCAAAAAACTCAGTCGGGAAAATACCGATGGCAATTGCCAGGCCCGCAAGAACAGCCATGGCAAGTAACATATGGACAGGAGCTTCCTGAATGTTACGTCCACTCTTTTCTGCTTTATCTTTGCTGAAGAAACCAAAGATAGGGATTTTTAGACCTACATTGTCAATGACGGCGATGGCGGCAAAAAGCATGACCAGCCAGAGGAGAACCATTTCCTCATCGAGGACAGCAGACATGATAAGGGATTTTGTCGCAAAGGCCCCGGTAAGGGGAAATGCGATAATGATCAACGCACCAATGACCGCAAAGAAGCTGGTCACAGGCATGGACTTATAAAGCCCTCCCAAATCGGTGATTTTTGCACTTCCTGTTCGATAGAGCGCCGCGCCAGTCACCATGAACAGAAGACAGGTGTAAAGAATGCTGATTGTTGCATGGGCAGCGACACCGTTGAGTGCCATCTCGGTTCCGATGCCAATGGCGATGACCATGAACCCCTGCTGACTATTCATGGAATAGGCGATGGTTCGGCGAAGATCATTTTCCAGTGTTGCATGAATAACCGGAAAGACCACCATCACGGCCCCAACCCAGATGAGCAATTCTGTTCCGAGAAATCCGCGCGCCAACGCATAAATGGCCAGCTTTGTGGTAAATGCAGACAGGATCACTGTGCCGGTCACAGTTGCTTCAGGGTAGGAATCCTGTATCCAGTTATGAAGGAGCGGGAAGGCCGCTTTGATACCAAAGGCAATCAGGAAAAGCCAGGTCGACAGGCTATCCAGTGTCATGGTGCTAAAGGCGACGCTGCCCGTATCCATATAGTAAAGAGCAATACCGCCCAAGAGAACAACACCGGATGTCACTTGAATGATCAGATAGCGAATGCCGGAGTGGAAGATTTCTCTGTACGACTCGCCCAGATCAGAAAGACGGAGGAGACTGCCGTTATTTCCCAAAAGACGAAGAGTGTAATCAGATCACCGGCAAAAATAGCACCGATAGCAGAGCCCGCATAAATCAGTGTCGCTACGTGCTGCATAGTGTCTTTTACATGCAACGCGTAGAGAAGCCCGGCAAAGGCAGCCACATGAAATATCAGCCCAAAGACGCGGGATAGAGGATCTATATGGGTGAGGATGATCTTCATGCCCATAATGTCTACTTCACCCCAGGTTCCAAGGCCCAGATTCAACATTTGGGCAAAACTCAAAACAGGTAAAACCAGCAGAAGAATAGATCGGATAAAGTTCGACGTGAACGGGATGATTAAAGCACCCAGAATAAGGATGATGCCCGGGTTAAGACCTTCAATCATAATAGTCCTCACCACGTTTTAAAAAGGACCGCACAGCATTGGCAATGATTAGGAGGGTCAAAAAAGCGATCATGGAATATAAGCCATAAAATACGGGAATTTCCTCTATCCCCGTTTTTGGATGCTTGTCATACAGAATATGAAATAGTGCCAGAATATCCGGAATGGCAACTAAGCAAGCCAGAGCAATCACGCAATAAAAGAGTTTATTGATGTTGCCGGGCTGATCCAGCCAGTATTTTTTTGTCTCAGATTTAGTCATGACATCAAAAATCCTAAGGCGTCAATATTGGCAATATCAATTGATATATCGGGTCGATCATCAGGAAAAGCACGAGACAGAGCATCGCGGTTAAAGCAGGCGGCGCGACTGTCAAAAACGGTGCTTCCTTTACCGTATCCCAGCTAAAGAAAGATCGCTCTTCTCCCCGTTTGACCTCCGGATCAAATTTTCCAAGAGGTGGATAGAAGAACCCGCGAATAACGATAGGCATCAAATAGGCAATATTCAGCAGAGAACTTACCAGGAGAATTGCCAGGATGAAAAGCTGATCGGCCTCCACAGCCCCCAGCATGATATAGAATTTACTCCAGCTGCCACCGAGGGGAGGAATGCCGATAATACTGAGGCTCCCGATAAAGAAAGCAAGGAAGGTGATGGGCATTTGACGGCCCAATCCCCGCATATCCTTGATTTCAGTTCGTTTGGTCGCCGTGTAAATGGCACCCGCACAGAAAAACAGAGTGATCTTGCCAAAGGCATGCATGACAATCTGCAAGGCTCCGCCCGCAACGGCCATTGGAGTTGCAAGGGAGGCGGCCACAACAATATAGGCAAGCTGGCTGATGGTAGAATAGGCCAGCCTGGCTTTCAGGTTGTCTTTTGTCAGCGCAACGATGGAGGCTGCCAAAAGTGTGTAGGCAGCAACCCAGGTGAGCCATTCGGCAGACCCTGTGCTTTTCAGAAAATCGATACCAAAAATATAGATAATGACCTTCAGGACTGTAAACACCCCGGCCTTCACAACAGCAACGGCGTGCAAGAGCGCGCTAACCGGCGTTGGAGCAACCATGGCAGCGGGCAACCATCGGTGAATTGGCATCAAGGCCGCTTTACCAATGCCATACATAAATAGAAACAGGAGGACGCCGGTCATGCCCGCGCCCACATGGCCTTCCAAAATACCGCCTGGAACAAAATCAACGGTTCCAGTTAAGGTCCAGACCCAGATAATGGCGGGCAGAAACAGGCCGATGGATGTACTGAGCAAGATACCCAGGTAAATACGGCCACCTTTCAGCGCATCCGCATTTCCCTTGTGAGTCACCAGGGGATATGTGGACAGGCTGAGAACTTCATAAAAGACAAACAAAGTGAGCAGGTTACCGGAAAAGGC
>JAESPT010000450.1 GCA_016765515.1 Sneathiella sp.
ATATAATCAATTCCAAGCTCATCCAAACGGCGCATCTGCTCCCCGATTGCGCCGTAAATGGACGGGTCGCCAGAATGTACCCGCGCAACATCGAGCCCTTTTTTGTCGGCAGCAACCATTTCCGCCATAATTTCATCCAGATGCAACGGCGCTGTGTCGACAATATGCGCGTCCGCAGGGGCATGACTGAGGATTTCAACAGGAACAAGGGAGCCGGCATAGAGACAGACCGGGCAGGAAGCAATTTGATCGCGACCCCTTAGTGTGATCAGGTCTGCAGCCCCAGGTCCCGCACCAATAAAATAAACAGTCATTTTGTTTCTCCAACTGACGTTAGAGCCATTTTTCCGGCGTATCCGCGCGGTGTATAGGCCCATGTTTTTGATTTTGAATTTGTTGTGGTGATTTTGCTTTCGCTTGATCCCACCATGACAAGCGTCAACATATCCACCCGTTCTGGATCGAGTTCTTTTAAAGTCAGAATGTGAACGGTTTCATCGCCCCTGCCCAAATTTCGCGCAACAATTACAGGCGTTGTTTCAGGCCGGTGATCCAGCAGAATTGCGCGGGCTGCGTGAAGTTGGGTGCGCCGTTTCATGGAAACAGGATTATAGAAGGAGACAACGAAGTCGCCTTCTGCTGCGGCTTTAATTCTTTTTTCAATAGCGTCCCACGGGGTGAGCAGGTCGGAAAGGGAGATCGTGCAAAAATCATGACCAAGCGGGGCACCGACGCGCGCTGCGGCCGCCTGCAAAGCGGAAATGCCCGGTGTCACTTGAATATCGAGCCTGTCCCAGTCACCGCATTTTTCAAGTTCGATCAGCTCGAAAACCAACGTGGCCATGGCATATATACCGATGTCACCGGAAGATATGAGCGCGACGTTTTTACCCGTCGCGGCAAGATCAAGCGCGGCACGAACACGTTTTTCTTCTTCTCCCAAGCCAAAGTCATGACGGATTTTACCGTGAATGCTGTCACCCAGTATATCCAGATAAAGCTTATAGGCGACCAGATCGGTTGCCTCTAAAATCAGCTGGCTTGCCTCTGGCGTACGCCAAGGATTTTGCCCAGGACCAATGCCAATGACCGAGAGCTTTCCTTGAATTTTTCCGACCGTGTCTCCGTCTATGGGCGTTTCGCATTCGGCAATGGCACAGGTCGCCCGTTTGGATTTCTGTTTAGGGATAATGAGCGAAGAAGGGTTGCCCGCTGCTGCCAATGCAGCTCCTTCGCTAACGCCGTGGCAACCGACTTCTGCAAAAACGATGTCTGACGGGGTTTGAAGGCGCGCTGTTTCGTCTTCCAATCGGCTCGCTGAGAAAAACCGAGGTGTCAGGCCAAAATGCTTGGCTGCACAATGCACGGCAATTTCATCGGATTTCAAATCAATAGAGGTAACACAAGCGATTGAAAACGGACTGATATTGTTATCACTCAACGTGGTTTTTATCAGTAACAGAAGCTCAGTTGCATCTGTGTGCCGTTCACATCCAACGCCCAGAGAAAGTGTTTTGGGATGAAACACTAGAGAGGAACTATCGCCCGTTACGTTCTGTGTTGTAACGGTAATGGTAAGTTCGCCATCATCAGAAAAAGGTAAATCTGATGCTTCTAGCCAGGGATGTGATCCGTCTCGCCAGATTGTCTTGCCAGCCAACAATCCGCTGATGAATAGTTTCGTATCTTCAGGATTTCCAAGGACAAGTCCTTTTGGGGGATTGTCGAGGGCGATATTGTAATGAATATCGCTCGCGGTGGTTATGGCTGCTTGTCCGTTCAAGTGTTTGGCAATTGATCGTGCCATATCGTTGGCGCCATGATGCCCGCCGAGCAGGGGAACAACGACGCCGCCAGTATCTGATATCGCGACAACCGGTGGTTCCGTTTGTTTGTTGTCCAGGGACTGGGCAAGACACCGTACAAGAATAGCGGAGGCGCAAATGCCGAGGATCGGAGTGCCTGATTTAAAAAGTTCCCCGATATGAGAGGCCGTTTTCTGAAAGGTGATATCAGCGTCTTTTGTCCGGCCTCCCAATCCATGGATCAAGGCTTCAGGATAGAGTTGTATCAATTTGTCTGCAATAGGTCTGCCACTGTCATTAAGCAGAATAATTGCTGGAGGAGGGGTCATTTCCATGCCTGCCCCCGCTTATGGATAAGGATCATGGAGAAATACGGTGCTGCATTTGCCGGAACATCTGCCAAGGCAAGAATTTTCTGATTTTCCAATGTTGCTCTTTCAATATATTGGGCTTTATCCATCAGCTGCATCTCTTCAATCAGGGTACGAACACGGTCAAAATGTCGACCCACTTTCATGATGGCAACACTATCTGCGGCTTCTATTCGGGATCTGAGGATGCTTGTCTCAAGCGGGGCGGGCAGAACAGTCAGAATATCATTTCGTGCGGACAATGGAGCTTGCAAGGCCGTTGCGCAGGCTGTCAAGGAGGAGACACCCGGAATGACTTCCACGGGGTATTCCTCGGCAATCCGTCCGAAAAGATACATGAAAGAGCCATAAAAGAAAGGATCTCCCTCACAAAGGACAGACACATCCTGACCTTGCTCTAAATGCTTTTTCAGTTCTTCTGCCGCGACATCGTAAGCGTCCTGTGCGGGCTTGCGATCAACAGTCATAGGAATACGGATAGGAATCTCTGTTCGCTCTCCGGTTAAGTGAGGGGCAACGATTGAGCGCGCTAGGCTGTCGCCTTCTTCCAGTGTGGGATAAGCCAGAACCTTTGTGCTTTGCAAAATTTTAAGTGCCTTTAACGTAATCAGATCGGGATCACCTGGTCCGATGCCAAGGCCGTATAGAGTACCTGTCATACTTTTACCAATTTCAATTGTGTAACTTGCCGGTAAGGTTTCCAGCTTGTGAAGCCGCCTATTTTTTCAGCGCGAGAAAAGTTAAGCCGTTTTAGAGTGCCGCCATATTTTTCATGCAAGGAAAAAGCCTTTGCTTCTCCTTCCAGGGTCACTGTGTTTGCAACAAGGCATCCGCCGGGTTTTAAATTTTCCCAGCAGGTTTCAAAGACGTCCAGTCCGGTTAGTCCGCCGCCCATAAAAATTGCATCCGGTGAAGGTAGCCCTGTCAATCCGTCAGGGGCTTTTCCCGGTATGATTTTTAATCCTGGGACACCAAGTTTCAGTCGGTTTTTTTCAATATAGTCCAGCCTGTCTGACCGGCTTTCAATAGCGATTGCTTGGTTGAAGGGAGACAGCCGCATCCATTCGATGCCAATGGATCCACATCCTGCGCCAACATCCCACAGCAATTGGCCGGGTAACGGAGCCAGCGCTGCTAGCGTCGCAGACCGGATTTCCTGCTTTGTGAGCTGCCCATCATGATGAAATGCGTCATCGGGAAGACCAGCCGCTAGGGAGAGTGGCTGAGCATTCTCGTCTGCAACACAGTCAATGGCGAGTGTATTCAAATCTTTACAGGTTTTGTCAGCCCATTTATTTGCTGTAGTAGTGACCATTGCCTCAGTGGGACCGCCCATATGTTCCAGGATGGTCAGAGTGCTGTTTCCAAATCCGGCATTGTTAAGCAGTTGTGCAACTTTTTTCGGTGTCTCTCCATTGTCTGAGAGGGCCAGTATTCTCGCGCCCGGGATAAGGTGGGGTGTTAAAAGCTCTATAGGCCGTCCATGGAGTGTCAGGCAACAGGTTCGGGACAAATCCCACCCCAATCTAGAGGCTGCGAGACTGTACGCGGACAGGGACGGCAAAACGGCCATTTCATTTGGATCGAGGC
>JAESPT010000451.1 GCA_016765515.1 Sneathiella sp.
CTGGAAACCGTAAACACCCCGCCGGATTTTGCCGGTTTTAAGCAGATTAATCCGACAATGTCCGAACTGTCCGTGTGATAAGGCTGACGATGCGCGGTGCCATAAATCCGGTGTTTCGGGTTGGTGTGGTCCAATCCAATATCTTTCACATGACCTAGAATATGACCTTTGTGGTTTTGCGGAACCGCTGCCCCGAGCCAGGAGCCAATGCCAACATAAGCGCGGATGATATCTGCGCGGCTCATTTCTTGTACAGGCATGCCGTGAAACATGACAAGACCAATACCGAATAACAAATCCTCGTACACACGTTGCAATATCTTGTCCAAGTGAGGCAGAGGAAAGGTTTCTGGTGTGATATCGACGATGGATACATCACGATCAACACTATATTGCACAGCGGATTTTATTTCCTGAATATGGCTGTCTGTCAGATCAATATGCCACTCTTTGGCGTGCCTGATTTCTGGACCGCGCCAGTCTGCAGGGCCATTGTATATCGGCAATGCCTTTGAGTGGCTCATCGCGTTCTCCCTATAACATTTGTATTGGAGAATAAGAAAATAATGATATCTTGTATAATTCTATTTGATGCAGTTAATATTCCGTTTTGTAATATCAAAAACGGGTTGCCATGCATTTCAAATACAAGCATCTGGACATTTTTCGAGCCGTCATGATTCATGGCAGCGCGACCCACGCCGCCCTTGACGTTAATATCACGCAATCAGCTGTAAGCCGTACTTTGAAGGAGTTCGAGGAAATTGTTGGTTTCCGTTTGTTTGATCGGGAGCGTACGGGATTGCGACCCACACGAGAGGCGCAACAATTATTCAAGGACGTGAAACGGGCCCATAGTGCTTTCGCCGATGTGCGGCAATCCGCCCAATCCATTCAAAATAAAGAGGGCAGACAACTGCGTATTGCGGCCTTGGCTGTTTATGTGGACGGTTTTGCCTCTCGCTGTCTATCCAGCTTTTTGACCAAATATCCGGGGACAAAAATTCGACTGATCGCAGCATCAAAACCTGAGATTGAAAAGCTTGTAGCAACCGAGCAGGTGGATCTGGGAATCACAACCCTGCCTGTGACAGCTGAGCAGATTGTCGTTCGAAAATCCCTCAAACGCAGCGCTGTCTGTATTTTCCCCAACGGGCATCCTTTAAGTTCAAAAGAAGGGATCACCTTATCCGATCTTTTGAACTATCCGCTCATTCAATTGGTCTCCGGCAGTCCTTTACGGACATTGATGGATTCAAAGTTTTTTGATTTGGGCTTGCAGACAATAACTGATCTCGAGATGGAAACTCAGCGGGCGATTGTCAACATGGTTGGTACTGGCGGCGGGATTGGGGTGATCGATCCTGATATTCTCTCTGATCAGGATCGAATGCAGATAAGCAGTTGTCCTTTGACCCCGTCCCTTGACTGGTCCGTTGCCTTGATCAGGCCCAGTCGGACAACCCCCTTGCAAATCGCTGAGGAGTTTCTTGACTGGATGAGCGAGAATTGGACAGAGCCAGTCTTTACCAATTCAACTGTACCTGCCCCTCACTGGCAATCCTGAGATGACCAGTGACAGAGGGGCGAATTAAAGGCCCAATATCTGTTTTGAGACAACAGTGCGCTGGACTTCACTGGAACCTGCGTAGATGGTGGTGGCGCGATTGTTGAGATATTTGGCGGTCGCCGTACGGGCACGTTCCGGGCCGGGGAACGCGGTATTATTACCGGGAATACGCGTTTCAGGCAGGAAAGGGAGAGCATGATAGCCGACAGCTTCCATACGAAGTTCGGAAATTTCCTGGTTAAGTTCTGATCCCATCAACTTGCTAATGGAGGCGTTCGCGCCTGGGTTTCCTCCTCGGCTGAGGGCAGACATAAAGCGGCGTTCCGTATATTCGGCCGACATAACCCGAATTTCGAGATCGCGCAGGCGCTTGTTGAAGCCATTGTCATTGATCAGGTATTCGCCGGTTCCCGTCGGTTCCTTTGACGCAATTTCTTTTACATTTTCAAGTGCGGCTTTAAGGGACGGCGTATAGGCAATAGCGCCGCGTTCAAATTCAAGGTGGTATTTGGCGACAGTCCAACCTTCATTTTCCGGGCCTACCCGGTTTGATTTGGGAATACGCACATCGTCAAAAAAAACCTGATTTAATTCATGATCACCGGAAATCATAATAATCGGATCAACGGTGATGCCAGGTGTTTTCATGTCAATCAGGACAAAGGAAATCCCTTGCTGTTTTTTGCCTGCACTTGAAGTACGAACTAGGCAGAAACAATGATCTGCATAATGGGCACCGGTGGTCCAGATCTTGGTGCCATTAATGACATAATCATCGCCGTCACTCACTGCTTTAGTTTGCAGGGATGCCAGATCCGAGCCAGCGCCTGGTTCCGAATATCCCTGGCACCAGGTGTCTTCGTGTTGGGCGATGCGGGGAAGGTGGTAGTCTTTTTGTTCCTTAGTCCCGTATTTTTCAATAATCGGCCCCACCATGCGAAAGCCCATATTATTCAACTGGGGTGTGCCCGCGAGAGCGCATTCAGATTCGAAAATATAGCGCTGGGTAATATCAAATCCGGGGCCGCCCATGGATTTTGGCCATGTATAGGCAAGCCAGCCTTTCTTTGCCAAAATCTTCGACCATTTGGTTGCCGTGTCGACATCGGTTCGGACAGAGGCTTGAATGGCTGAATTTTGACGAATTTCATCGGTTAAATGGGTTGCAAGAAAATCCCGGACTTCCTGTTGAAAATCTTTATGTTCCTGACTGAGTTCCAGTTGCATTCTACGGCCCTTTTTTTGTTTTTATCCCGGTTTTTCCATTTTTATCACATGTCTTTCGTAAAGTCCCGTGGCAAGTTATACGGATAAATTATTTCTGTCTTGTGCCGTTTTGCAAACGCCTCGCCAGTGAAAATCCCGAGCGGGGATTGAAAAGAGGACAGGCTATCGCTTCTCAGGTAGTGTGCGGTAAAGGATTTGTTGTTCCTGTGGATATGGTGAAATTGAACTGAAA
>JAESPT010000452.1 GCA_016765515.1 Sneathiella sp.
CCGGATTTTTTTGCTTCCAGCTCTAAGGATCGGGTTTTTTTGCAAGGATTCAAGGTGGGTGGCTAATGAATCAAAATGATGACTTTCCCGATAAAATTTAGTCAGATTAGTTGTTATTGAATTCACTAAAAATCCGATTTCACTGTCGGCTTCAGGTGAATCCAGCAGCGCGCAATATTGGGAAAAGGATTGCATTTCCAAATGGCGAAGCCGGCGGGCAAGGCGACCGTAGAGCATCTCCTTTTTATGATCGCCGAGCGTTATCCCGGTCATTTCTTTTATCAGACGGGCCAATTTCTTAAACTCAGTATGGGTTAGCGTGAATTCTCGATCTTTTTTCGCAATTTGGGTTGTCTCATTCATTCTTAAACTCCTGGTTTGGCCTTCATCGCTATATGGAACGATGAAGGCCTAGCCATGTACAAATCCTAGAACTCACTCCAGTCTTCTTTGGCCGCTGTATTGCCATTGGTCAGGACCGTCTGCGGTACTTGAGCTTTGAGCGTGGCGGCTTCAGATTTTGGGCTGGCTTTCGTCTTTGCCCGTATTTCAGACGATCTGGTGTCTTTCTTCTTGCCCGTGTCCGATGTGGTCAGGGAGAAGAAGGAAATACGATCCTGCATACCGGTAGACTGTTCCTGCAGTGTCTTGGCTGACGCCGCATTTTCTTCAACCAGGGCTGAATTTTGCTGCGTCATTTCATCCATCTGCGTGACAGAACGATTAATCTCTTCAATACTGGTGGACTGTTCATTACTGGCCGCAGCAATTTCAGAAACGATATCGCTCAGGCGTTTAATGGAATCGACGATTTCCGAGAGAGACTCGCCAGCTTGTCCAACAAGACGAACGCCGTCTTTAACCTGGCTACCACTTTCATTAATCAGACCCTTGATGTCTTTCGCAGCCTGGGACGACCGCTGGGCAAGAGTACCGACTTCTGCGGCAACAACAGCAAAGCCTTTACCGGCATCACCGGCGCGGGCCGCTTCCACAGCCGCATTCAGAGCCAATAGATTGGTCTGGAAGGCAATTTCATCGATGACACCGATAATATCGGAAATCTTCTGGGAACTGTCTTCAATGCGGGACATGGCATCAACCACTTCGCTGACAACATCACCGCCCTTGGTCGCTGTATCGCTGGCAGAAACGGAAAGCTGATTGGCTTGCTGGGCATTTTCAGCATTCTGTTTAACCGTAGAGGCCATTTCTTCCATAGCCGCGGCAGTTTCTTCCAGATTGGACGCTTGCTGTTCCGTCCGTTGGGACAGCTCCATGGTGCCTGTATTGATTTCCTCGGCAGCATTGGCAATTTCGGCTGAGGATGTGGTGATATCACCAACAATATCCGTCAATTGATCGGCCGTACCGTTGGCATTCGATTTCAATTCATCAAACAAACCTTCATAGTCTTTATCGATCCGGCGGGTCAGATCCCCTTCAGCCAAGGCCGACAGAGAGGTGCCCACATCTTCCATGGCACTGGAGACGGTTTCAGACAAACCATTCATGGCTTTAGAAAGTTTCAACATGAAACCGTCTTTACCTTCCAGCTCCAACTTGGTGGAGAAATCACCGGCGACGGCCGCGGAGACAACGGTATCGATTTCTTTCTCGATATTGCGTTCCAACGTCGCGTCATTCCATTCAACAACGGTTCCGATCCGCTCGCCATCCTCACTCATCACAGGGCTGGCAATCAGATCATAGTTTTTATCGCCAATGTCGATACTGGTTTCAAACGCACCGGTCAGGCGATCCAGCATTCCCCGTTGATGGGCAGGGTTTTGATGGAAGGTGTCGATGTTGGTGCCGATGATACTGCGGGCGTCAAATTGTGGCAGATCCTTTCTCATATCTGGCTCGTTATTGGTGAGCATTTCACCCATGGTAGTGTTGATGTAAATGATATTGTAGTCCGCATCGGACACCATGATATTTGTTGTGCAATTATCCAGTGCAGATTTAATGCGGGAGTTTTCATTGGCGATGCGCTTCTCTTCCAGCTCAAGAGCAAGTTTTTCAGTCACATCGGCCCATTCAACAACTGTACCAATCCGGCCGCCGTCGTCGCCCAAAATCGGCGAGACAATAAGATCAAACGTCAGACTGGAGATCTTGAGAACTGTTTCAATGGACCCATCTAAATTATCCAGAATACCCCGTTGATGGGCTGGGTTTTTGTGGAAGGTGTCAATATTCGTCCCAAGGACGGTGCTGGCATTGAATTTAGGCAGATCCTTCTTCAGTTCCACTTCATTTCCTTGCAGCATTTTAAGCATGGTTTCGTTGCCATAGACGATGTTGTAATCCGCATCGGCCACCATCACATTGGTCTGGCAGGTATCGAGGGCGATCTTGATGCGCAGGTTTTCATCGGCAATCCGCTGTGTTTCGCGTTCTCCCGCCAGTTTCTCCGTTACATCCGACCATTCAACAACTGTCCCAACCCGAGAGCCATCATCTCCCATAATCGGAGAGACGACGAGATCAAACGTCAGAGCAGCGATGTTGAGGGTTGTTTCCACAGTCGTTTCCAAATCATCGAGAATACCGCGCTGATAGGCAGGGTTCTTGTGGAAGGTGTCAATATTGGTACCCACGACGGTGCTGGCATTGAATTTTGGCAGATCTTTCCGCAGTTCTGCTTCATTTCCGTCCAACATTTTAAGCATGGTTTCGTTGCCATAAACGATATTGTAATCCGCATCGGCCACCATCACATTGGTCTGGCAGGTATCAAGCGCTGACTTGATGCGCAAGTTTTCATCGGCAATACGCTTTGTTTCGTTTTCTGCCGCGAGTTTCGCTGTCACATCAGCCCATTCAACAACCGTTCCAACCCGAGAGCCATCCTCGCCCACAATCGGGGAGACGACGAGATCAAAAGTTAAGGCAGCGATTTTGAGGGTTGTCTCCGTCGTCGCTTCCAATCCGTCGAGAATATTGCGCTGATAGGCAGGGTTCTTGTGGAAGGTATCAATGTTGGTGCCCATTAATGTACTCGCATTGAAACTGGGCAGATCTTTA
>JAESPT010000453.1 GCA_016765515.1 Sneathiella sp.
AAAGCCGAAATAGTTTTTCTTTCCACCTCAGAATAATCTTCATCTGACATGGCTGATTCAATAAGCAAAGCTGCTGTGGCAACTTGAGTATCATCAGCCATCACCGTGTTTTCAGGTTTGGAAGAGCTCAAGAAGAGATCTTTTAATCGGGTGAGCATATTTCCTCCAATTGAGTGCTATTCGATATAGTGAAAGTTAGGCTTGTCCATGACAATGTTTGTACTTTTTCCCGGAACCACATGGACAGCTTTCGTTACGGCGAACTTTCCCCCATGTAGCTGGATCATCTGGATTAAATTCGGCTTGGGGAAGGCTAATTTGATCCATTTCATTTTCACCAGTGCTTGGATTGATGTGGGTCGCATGAACCTCGTTTTCAGGTGGTTCTTCTCGCTGCATCACAGTATTGGGATTTTGCAATTCAACATGAGACAAATATGTGGTGACACTCACCCGTAACTGATCCAACATTGCCTGGAACATATTAAAGGCTTCACTCTTATATTCATTGAGAGGGTCTTTTTGCGCATAAGCTCGCAATGAGACACCTTGGCGAAGTTGATCCAACTGTAGTAAATGTTCTTTCCATGCTTGGTCAAGAATTTGCAAAAGTAAGCTTTTTTCCACCATGCGCATTACTTCAGGGCCATAATTGGCTGCTTTCTCAGCCATTTTTCGATTTGAATGGTCCTTAAGCCGGTCACGGATTTCTTCATCCGCAATCCCTTCTTCCTTAGCCCAATCTTCAATCGGCAAATCCAACCCCAAATTCTCAAGCACTTCCTGTTTAAGGTCTGTTGTCTTCCATTGTTCTGGATAAGCTTTCGGCGGAATATGATGATCGACCATCAGGTCAATCACTTCTTCACGCATGCCATTCACTGTTTCAGAAACATCTGTTTCCTCCATCAATGAAATGCGTTGCTCATAAATAACCTTGCGTTGATCATTCATCACATCGTCAAATTTGAGCAGGTTTTTGCGTATATCGTAATTTCGTGCTTCAACTTTTTGTTGCGCTTTTTCAAGGGCTTTATTAATCCAGGGGTGAATAATGGCCTCCCCGTCCTCTAAGCCAAGCTTACGAAGCATCCCGTCCATGCGCTCAGATCCGAAGATCCGCATCAAATCGTCTTGTAAGGATAGGAAAAAGCGAGATGTTCCTGGATCACCTTGGCGTCCAGATCGTCCTCGAAGCTGATTATCAATACGGCGGGATTCATGTCGTTCTGTAGCAAGAACAAACAAACCTCCGGCGGCGAGAACTTTTTCTTTTTCTACGTCAATCTCTGCTTCGACTTCATTTGTCAGAGTTTTGATTTCTTCAGGGTCTTCCACACCGGATATGCGATCAGCAATGAGCATTTCTGAATTGCCGCCGAGTTTAATATCCGTACCACGTCCTGCCATGTTGGTGGCAATAGTAATTGCACCAAGACGACCCGCTTGTCCGATAATTTCCGCTTCTTGTTCGTGATAACGAGCATTTAGAACATTATGTGGAATACTCTTCTTCTTCAAAAGATCTGAAAGCATTTCTGATTTTTCAATAGATACGGTACCCACCAAAACCGGCTGTTCTCTTTTTCGGCAATCTTCGATGGCTTCGATGATGGCACCAAATTTTTCATCTACTGTTCGATAGACTTCATCGTCACCATCTTCACGACCAATTGGAAGATTAGTGGGTATTTCAATAACCTCAAGGCCATAAATTTCTGCAAACTCTTCAGCTTCAGTTGATGCCGTTCCCGTCATCCCAGACAATGTGTCATACAGGCGGAAATAGTTTTGAAAAGTGATTGATGCCAAAGTCTGGTTTTCAGGCTGGATCTCAACCTCTTCTTTAGCTTCCAATGCCTGGTGCAAGCCATCAGAATACCGGCGCCCATCCATCATACGGCCAGTGAACTCATCAATTATGATAACCTTATTATCTTTGACGATGTAGTCACGGTCTTTTTCAAACAGTTTATGGGCTCTGAGTGCCTGATTTGCGTGATGTACTATCGAAATATTTTCAACGGCATACAGATTGTCATTTTCAAGCAGTCCGGCTTCTCCAAGAATCTTTTCAACGGCTTCCGTACCGTCTTCAGAAAAGTTTACGGATTTAGCTTTCTCGTCCAATTCATAATCTTCGACCGCAAGTTTGGGAATAATTGCGTTGACGGATTTGTACAATTCCGAAGAATCTTCAGCCGGACCAGAAATAATCAGAGGCGTTCTGGCTTCATCAATCAAAATACTGCCGACTTCATCAACAATAGCAAAATTGAACTGCCGTTGAACCATCGCGGATTTTTCAAACTTCATATTGTCGCGCAGATAATCAAATCCGTATTCGTTGTTGGTGCCATAAGTGATATCTGCAGCATAGGCGGCGCGGCGTTCATCATCAGGTACACCGCTTACGATGCATCCAACTGTTAATCCCAGTTTTTCAAAAACCTGGGCCATCCATTCGCTGTCACGTTTTGCCAGGTAGTCATTGACAGTAACAACATGGACACCTTTGCCTTCAATTGCGTTGAGGTAAACTGGCAGCGTTGAAACAAGTGTCTTACCTTCACCCGTTTTCATTTCGGTAATTTTACCCTGGTTCAAAACAATGCCGCCCATGAGCTGAACATCGTAATGACGTTCCCCCAAGGCTCGTTTTGCAGCTTCTCTGACACAGGCAAAGGCTTCGGGCAAGATATCGTCAAGCGACTGTCCGTTTATCAGTGCATCTCTAAACTGATCGGTTTTCGCCTTGAGGTCATCGTCAGACAGCGGGACTATTTTATCTTCAAAACCATTGATCTCTAGAACTTTGGCTTTAATAGATTTCAATATCCGGTCATTCGATGATCCGAACAGCTTTTTGGCTAAGTTACCGAACATTTCCGACTATACTCCAGTCACTTTCAATGACATTTTCTGTGATGCGAAAAACACATCAGTTTATCTGAAACGGATCTTTCGACTGACTGAAAGATCCAAGCACTTATGGTGACAGATAAGGGGGATGTCCCGGTCTGTCAATCTATCCGAACGCAGCATCGCTAAATGAAGGCCATATAGCGGTTAAAACATGAATAGTGACGAGCTGCTGCAACAATACTTGTGTGCTGAAGTAAATGACTTATATTTGCACTCAGCTCGGAGAATTAGTTGCCGAACCATTTAACTTGGTATTCGGATGCTCGGTTCTAAAAAATTAATATTGGGAATAATGAATATGAAACTCGCAAATTTCCTCGCCTTTATCGTTGTAGCGGGATTGGCAGGAGCCGTTGGCTATTTTGTAGGCACGGACATGAAGGGGCTCCTTGGCCAAGAAACAGAGGTGATGTCTGAAGCAAACCCAGTAAATCCCGATGACAAAGTCGTTGCGACTGTTGATGGTGTTGATATCCGTGAATCATATATCAAAAAAATGTATGAAAACCTTCCCGTTCAATACAAACAGGCACCCTACGCTTTTATGAAAGCGCAGCTTGTTGACCAGCTGGTCAATATGCGCATCGTACAAAATGCGGCAAAGGCTGAAAAATATGACAGCCAACCAGAATTCATGGATCGAGTGGCAGACGTCAAACAGCAATTACTCCAGGAATATTACCTTCAGAAAAAAATGGATGCGGCTGTCACTGATGAAGCTTTAAATGCAGAATATCAAAAAGTAATTGCTGATTTTAAACCCGAAGAAGAGGTGCATGCTCGTCATATTCTTTTAAAGGAAGAGCTGCAAGCAAATGACATTATCAAAAAACTCGATGATGGTGGGGACTTTGTTGAATTGGCCAAAGAATTCTCAACGGGCCCTTCGGGCCCTCAAGGTGGAGACCTTGGTTTCTTTGCAAAAGCTAGAATGGTTCCTGAATTTGCGGAAGCTGCGTTCAAGTTGGAAAAGGGAAAATATACTTCTGCGCCAGTAAAAACTCAATTTGGTTGGCATATCATTAAATTGGAAGATCGCCGAAATACACAGCCACCGTCTTTCGATGAAATGAAAAAACAGCTTAGTGAAACTGTCAGTAGTGCCACTGTAACGACTTTGATTGAGAATTTGAAAAGTACTGCGCAAATTTCAATCGTCACACCAGAGGAAGAAAAACCTGCTGAGAGTGACGATACAAAAAAGACTGAAGATTAAGTTTGTAAAGCCCGGATTTTGGTCCGGGCTTTTAATTTATCTCAGGCATCCGAGTTGGGTATCCAGGGAATAGAGGCAAGTTCTACCCCTTCATCAAGAAGTTCACTCCGTTCTTCTTGTGTTGCTTCTCCGTAGATTCCCCGTTCCTCTGTCTCGCCATAATGGATTTTGCGCGCCTCTTCTGCAAATTTCTCGCCGACATAATCACAATTATCTTCCACCGATTTACGAATTTCCTTGAGTGCTTTCATCGCCACAGCCATTTGTTCGACTTCTAGTGTTAGCGATTGCTGAGGTATCCGTGAGGTTGAGTCCCGCCCTTTTTTTGGAACAGACGGCGCCATTGGCGCTTTTTCGATTTTTGATGAGCCACATAGGGTACAGGAGATCACACCCCGTGACGCCTGTTCATCATAGGCAGTGCTATTTTTGAACCATGCCTCAAATATATGGTTGTCTTCACATTTAAGATTGTACTTGATCATTTATCTGAGCATCTATTTTTTTACAGTGGTTAATGTGGTTAAGTTAATTTCGGTTTGTTAGAAAAATAGGGATTTTATCGGCGAACGCAAGTTTTTGGAAGTAAGCACAATATTTATTTGAGGTTTGGTGCTCACAATCATGAAAAGAAGTATTGAAATGAAGAAAGCCTCAAATTGGCTAACGAAACACTATCACCATATTTTAAGTGGTGGGAGCGTCTTGGATTTGGCATGTGGACGCGGGAGGCATTCTGCATTTTTGGAGAAAAAAGGATTTCAAGTTACTGCGGTTGATATCGATACCAAGGCTATTGAAGCCGCTGGATTGAAGGCGACCGCCGTCATTCAAGCGGATTTGGAAAACGGTGTGTGGCCATTCAATAGCGATCAGTTTGATGGCATTGTTGTTGTAAATTACCTTTACCGGGCACATTTTCCAAAATTGATTAACGCTTTGAAACCAGGCGGTGTCTTGATTTTTGACACTTATATGGTCGGTAACGAGCAGTTTGGCCGTCCCGCTAATCCAAAATTTCTATTAAAATCGAGCGAATTGGACGACGCGTTCTCAGATTTTGAAGTTGTGGCCTTTGATGAAGGGTATGTAGAATGTCCGGTACCTGCGATGCGGCAATCTATTGTTGCCCGGAAACGGTTTTAACGTCATTGAAGGCTGATTTGAGATGGTCACTACAAACAAATTGTCTTTTCATGACTGGATTGTGTCAATTGGTTTGGAAAAATACTTGGCAGCGCTGGAAATCGAAGAAATTGATTTGGATATTGTTGAAACCTTGTCCGACAGTGATTTGAAGGAGTTGGGAATTTCGAAGCTGGGTGACCGCAGGAGATTCCTGAAAGCTGTTGAGAAACGATTTCAGGCTGGACCTGCTCAGCCTTC
>JAESPT010000454.1 GCA_016765515.1 Sneathiella sp.
CGATGGCGTTGCTTGGGGTTATGCACGGGCAGCAGACAGCCTTGGTGTCGATATTATCCAACAATGTGAAGTCGTTGACTATATTTGGGAAAATGAAAAAATTGTCGGTGTTGAAACCACAAACGGGCCCATACGGGCGGGTAAAGTTGGACTGGCGGTCGCGGGGCATAGTGGACACCTGGTCGGGATGGCTGGGTTGCGTTTGCCATTGGAGACCCATGCCTTACAAGCTTTTGTTACAGAACCTGTAAAACCGTTAGTGGATACAGTCATATCCTTTGGTGCCGCACATTTTTACATTAGCCAATCCGACAAAGGTGGTCTTGTTTTTGGAGGTGATCTGGATGGCTATAATTCCTATGCACAACGAGGGGGATTGCCGATTGTTGAACATACGCTTGCCAGTGCCAAAGCGCTTATGCCGTCCTTATCACGACTTAAACTTTTAAGGCACTGGGCGGGCGTGATGGATATGTCCATGGATGGCTCTCCCTTTATTACAAAGACACCGGTGGATGGGCTCTATCTGAACGGTGGATGGTGCTACGGCGGGTTTAAGGCAACACCGGCTTCGGGGTGGTGCTTTGCTTGGACTATTGCCAAGGATGAACCGCATAAAGACAACGCTGAGTTCACGCTTGATCGTTTTGAACGTGGGTATCAGATTGATGAAAAGGGCGCAGGCCCGCAACCACACGCACATTAAGGTAATAAAATGCTCAGGATTAATTGCCCGGTTTGCGGGCTGAGAGACGAAACAGAATTTAGCTACGGAGCGGACGCGACAGTTAAACGTCCTTTCATGGATGATACGGACCCATCGGCCTGGCTTGATTATGTTTTTAACCGCGACAACCCGCGGGGAGCACATAAAGAATACTGGCATCACGTGCAAGGATGCCGCCAGTGGCTAGTGTTGGCACGCAATACATTGACCCATGAAATGGGCGAGTGTCATTTGGCAAGAGAGACAAATTAATGACGGGTAGACGCCTTGAAGCAGGTGGTCGGATCGACCGAAACCAGACGTATAATGTGCAATTTGATGGGCGATCGTTAAATGCTCATTCTGGTGACACATTGGCATCAGCAATGATTGCCTCTGGCGAAACGATCGTCGCTCGCAGCTTTAAGTATCACCGAACACGCGGTGTATATTCAGCAGGGTGTGAGGAGCCAAATGCCTTTGTCCACCTAAGAGAAAATGCACGACATGAGCCAAACGTCTGCGCAACGACAACTGAAGTATTCGAAGGACTTTACTCGACCTCACAAAATGCCTGGCCTGATGTGCGTTTCGATGTCAGCGCCGTGGCTGGATACTTCTCCCCTTTCCTAAGTGCCGGGTTCTATTATAAAACATTTGTTGGCCCTTTTAAAACGACCCGCTTTTGGATGATTTGCGAACATTTCATCCGAAAAGCTGCGGGAATGGGACGTGCTGTAAAGATCGATGATCCAGACACATATGAAAAGATCAACGCCTTTTGCGATG
This sequence comes from Sneathiella sp., assembly GCA_016765515.1. Classification (GTDB taxonomy): domain Bacteria; phylum Pseudomonadota; class Alphaproteobacteria; order Sneathiellales; family Sneathiellaceae; genus Sneathiella. The sequence continues at coordinate 1,496 of JAESPT010000454.1, forward strand.
TAATTGTTGTTGGCAGTGGGCCGTCCGGCCTTAGTGCGGCCCTTTCAGCAGCGCAAGCCGGTGTCGATGTAATACTTGTAGAGCAGGATTTTGAACTTGGAGGTTCACTTCTATCACAACCTGTGGCCGGTAAATCTGATCATTGGCTAGAAGGTATCAAAGCAGAACTTCGTTCCCTGCAAAATGTCCGCATCTTGACACGTACTACTGCATTTGGTGCGTATGATAATGACGTATACGGGTTTATTGAAAATGTCAGTGATCATCTGGTCGAGCCTGAAAAAGATCAACCGCGACAGCGTTATTGGCTGGTGCGTACTAAACAGACAATTTTGGCAACAGGAGCAATAGAGAGACCCCTGATTTTTGCCAACAATGATTTGCCGGGTGTTATGTTGGCCGGGGCGATTCAGACTTACGTCAATCGTTTCGCTGTCTTATCAGGACAACGCATTGTTCTGACAACAAATAACAATAGTGCATACCAGGTTGCCGCGCATCTAGCTGACGCTGGCGCTAATGTGATATTATGCGATGCGCGGCAAATTGTTTCCAAAAATTTGATCACAGCAATGTCAAACTCAAAAGTTGAATTGCTGACAGGAAAAGCCGTAATCAGAGCAAAAGGACGCCGCAAAGTTGTGGCGGCACAGATCGTTTCAGTTGACGGCACAGGGTGCTCGACAGGTATCGTACGAACAATACCTTGTGATGTCATCGGTGTGGCTGGAGGTTGGTCACCGGTTGTTCATCTTTGGAGCCAACGGTTCAAGAAGCCCATTTTTGATGAGAGATCCTATTCATTTATTCCCGGCGAAAATGGAGGTGAGACGGTTCAATGTGCCGGTCGCCTGACGGCAGCACAAACTCTAAAGGATCGCATTTCATCTGGGTACGTTGCTGGCGTAAAAGTAGCCACGGCCCTGAAAGCCCTCTCCCAGAAAGCGATAGTTCCCGTTGCGCCTGAAACGTGGCTGGATACAGGCTGGGCGGAAGATTTTCAGCCAATTTGGATGATCACGGAGGCAAACGGTGAAATACACGGGAAAGCTTTCGCTGACATACAACATGATGTGAAACTTAACGACATCGATCAGGCCCATCGTGAGGGTTACATATCGGTTGAGCATCTCAAACGATACACAACGTTGGGTATGGCGCCGGATCAAGGGAAAACATCGAATTTTGTAGCATTGGCCAGGATGGCTGAGTTAAGCGCGAAGACAATTTCTGAAACGGGAACAACTACTTTTCGTCCCCCCTATACTCCCGTTGCTATCGGTGCTTTGGTTGGGCATGAACATGGTCGCCATTTTGCACCAACGCGCTATTCACCCATTCATGATTGGCACATTGCGAACGGTGCCATTATGACAGAGGCTGGAGCATGGTTACGGCCTTGGTATTACCCGGAGGGAAACGAGACACTTCGAGACGCTTATATCCGTGAAGCGACGCATGTGCGAGAGCATGTGGGCATTGTTGATGTTTCAACACTGGGGAAAATAGCAGTTCAGGGTCCAGACGCGGCCGAATTTTTAAACCGAATATATGTCA
>JAESPT010000455.1 GCA_016765515.1 Sneathiella sp.
CAGTATAGGTTCCGTCAAGTTCCCGGCTAATGGATCGCAACGCGATATCTGTCTGCGATCCGTACCCTTCTTCTTCAATAATTTTGGGGCCGAAGCGCAAATATTTTTCCAGTTTCGCTGCATCAATACTGTCTTCACGTGCCAATAGATCGGCCGTTGTTGCCGTGGCCCGTGCAACAGAATCCGCCACATTCACATATCGGACAAGCTCCGCACCCATTGCCATTAGAAGAAAAAGCAAGGGAATACAAACAGCTGTTTCAATGGCAACGGCCCCTTTTTCGCCAATTTGACAAAAGCACCAGTCCGGTATTTTTTTGATTTTCAGGAAATTCATAATCAGGGCTCGTTCTGGATGACTTTTGTTACAGTGAGAGTTTTGATGTCATTACTCAAAAGAGTATCCAGATAGGGCGTGATCGCGTGCCAATTATAGGTCACACTGTACACAACCAACTGAGAAGTCGCCCCAACCACATCCGTGCCAATAACAGCATTCCCATCCACATAATTGGCAACATCGTCATAAACAGAAATATTCAGGACAAGATCGTCTAGTGAAAGTTCGGTGCCAAAATACCCAGCAATGTATGTTGCGAAATCGGCCTGAACTTTAGACGCTGTAAGGGCTGTCCTCTCATCGTCATTGCCAACAGTTTGATGATCTCTGGCCACCACCCGGACGACTTCTTGAAGTTTGCTGTCAATATAGTGATATCGCGCCACTTCAATAACAGAGAATAAGGACGCGAATGCAACAGGAAGCACCAAGGCAAATTCCAAGGCTGCAATGCCGCGACTATCCCGAAAAACAGACCGAATTTGACGAAATGCGACTTTGAGAAAAAGCGCTCTCAGATGTGCGAATTTGATAAACACCCGATCCTCTTTTCCTAATGTGTGTCTGCAGGTATTGAATTTTCATTGTCAAATAACATGCCTAACTTCGGCCCTGTCGCGCCACTTTTCCGTATTAATTTGAAATATTTGATATTTTCCTGAACTTCCATTTCTGGAAGATCCGTTCTGGCGATCAGTGCTGCCGCCGTGAAGTCGCCTTTCATGCCATAGGCAAATGACAAATTTTGGCGCATTCGCGCGGTTGAGTCCGCTGTGAATGCAATGTCTGTGAGGACTTCGATCGCTTCGTCATAATCACCGCTGAGAGCCAGAGACAAACCTAAATTGCTTTTGACACCCGTGCCATCCGGATCAATTTCCAAAGCCTTCCGATATAGCATCTGCGCTTTGGAACTTTCTCCAATGCCATCATTCGCCACTCCCATTGCAGCAAGAACTGTGACAGATTGCGGCGCCAGGTTTCGGGCACGCCCTAAATAAACCAGTGACTGATCCGGACTGTGGAGCGCCAACAGCGATCGACCGATCCCCATAATCGCCGAAACATTGTCATGATCAGACGCCAGGACCAGCTTAAACGTGCTGATTGCATCATGATATGCGCCAATTTCAAACAACGCTGTACCGAGTTTTTCGGCAACATCCATATTATTTGAATTGGCATCCAACAGGTTTTTATAGATCCGAACCGCTGTCCGATAATCACCGGCCTCCTGCGCAGAATTCGCCACACTCAAATTGGCAGCCAATTTCGGAGATTCTTCACTGCGATCGCCAAACTGTCCCGTTAAAGGTGTTACGCAACCACCAAGGACGACAGCAAAAGTACCGAGTAACATAACATGTCTTAAGTGCGGAATAATTTTACTAAACATCAGGCAATCCCTTAACTTCCCAATAATTCAAATATTTTGTAGACGCTTGGACCGGCGACAATGACCATGACCGTAGGCATAATAAAGAGCATCATTGGAAGGGTCATAATAGCGGGCAATTTTGCCGCTTTGGTCTCCAACCGCACCATTTTGTGCTTTCGGCCTTCAACAGCGATGGTGCGAAAAGATTGCGCCAGCGGCGTCCCATATTTCTCTCCCTGAGCCAGGATCAAAATAAGTGTTTTCAACTCCTCAACACCGGTGCGGTTATAGAGGTTTTCCAACGCCTCCCGGCGATCCGGTAAAATACTGAGCTCGGCACTTGTCAGTTCCAGCTCATTGGCCATGGCCTGGTGAGACATCCGCAATTCTTTTGCCACCCGCAGAATGAGCGTATCAAGGGTCAGACCGGCTTCGGCGCAAATAACCATCAGATCGACAGCGTCTGTCACGCCGTCTTCCAGATGCCTGCGACGTCTGTTCGCCAACCCTGCAATAATAATATCGGGTATGTTGCTGGCTGCAATAAAGGCAACAGCCAGGACAACAATGCGAATGACAAGTGCATCGGCAAACATTTCCCGTGACGCCATAAATAACCAGGCTGAACTGACACCGACTAATGAGCACAAAAACTTCAGGGCGATACCTATGCTGACTGCGTCCTGCATGCGAATACCCGCATGGATAAGATTTTTCTCCAGTTTTTGACGATCAGATTGGCCATAAATTGGAATTTTTGATGCCAGAAGAGATAAAGGTGCCAAAATGCGAATAATCGTAGATGTATTATCCTCATCGCCTGCAGATGCATAATTATTTCCCAAAGTGACATTGCTATACTGCCGAGCAACAGGGGACAGCGCCAAATTTAACCGACGGTCTACAGCATGCTGTTTAAGCGCGTAGCGCCAATAGAAAGCGGATCCAAGTGCAAATACCGCAACAGCGACAAAAAAAGAAAATCCAATCAGAATTTGTTCTGAGGAAATTAAGGAAATCCAGTTATTGAAAAATTCCTGCATGATACCTTACCTCACTGATTTCATAAGCATGTAGATGCACAGAATACCAACCAGAAGGCTCCCGGCCATATATTGCAACATTAGTTGACCTGTGGAATTTTCAAAAAAGAAGAAAAAGCCGTCCTTATTTGTCATGTATAGATAGAGGCCAAACAAAAAAGGAATTGCAGAAATTATTGACGCTGAAACCCGCACCTCGGATGTTGTCGCTTTAACCTTCTTTTTCAGCAAATTCCGGTCGCGAAGCAATTGAGACAGGTTATCCAGTGTCTCTGCTAGCTGCCCACCTGTTTCACGTTGCAAGAGCAAAGTGACAGAAAAAAACCTCAATTCCGGTAAATCTATTTCTCGAATACCACCCTCCAGGGCAGGCGCCAAATCGACACCAATTTTCAAGCGATCTGCGATGCGGGCAAAAACAGGGCCAATCGGAGCCGGTATTTCTTCGCCTATGCTTCTAATCCCCTCTGCAACAGGGACACCCGCGCGAGCGCCACGGCTTATGATCTCCAATGCATCCGGAAAATAATTATAAAAGGATTTTACAGCCTGCCCCGCCCTGAAATGAATAATGCTGACTGTGACAGCAGGCGCTGTTCCTGCAAATAATCCAATCCCGTTCAGAAATCCAATACCGAAATAAACCGATAACAGGCCGATTAAAATTGCGGAACCGAAAGATGAAAAGACAATCACGCGTATTGCCAGTTCCCGACCACCGGCCAGAGCCGTCCGGGTTTCGACAAACGCCATAACTTTTTTCCAAAGAAAATGCTGATCCTTTTCATCTCGAAAAACATTTTCAGACGAACCTGCATTTTTGCCCATTGCCTGGTATCCGGTGACCATGCCCAGCCGTTCATTGATACCAGTCTGATTTCTCTGGTGGATTGATAACCAGGCGAAAAAGATGGATCCGACAAAGGCAAGTCCAATAAAGGCTGTAAATGCAATTATATCAGCGATAGCAAAATCAAAGGAGGAGAGCCATTCGATCATGCGAATGCTTCCTGCAGGGCATCGGTTAATCCGTAATATTGAGCTTGTTTGTAAAATTTCGGCCGAATACCACTCGCTAAAAATTCCCCGGCCAAAGTTCCGTCTGCCATCTCCTCTTTATAGTCATAAGTAAAGAGATCCTGGCTGACAATCACATCCCCTTCCAGTCCGACAACTTCAGTAATAGACGTTACCCTGCGGCGGCCATCTCGCATGCGCTCCAGATAAATTATGAGGTCAACAGCACTGACGATCTGACGTCGAAGAGCAAGGATTGGCATCTGCATTGTCCCCATCAACATCATGTTTTCCAGGCGTATCAATGCATCCCGAGCAGAATTGGAATGGATTGTTGACATACTACCCGAATGTCCCGTGTTCATTGCCTGCAGCATATCAAAGGCTTCGGCGCCTCGAACCTCGCCAATGATTATGCGGTCAGGGCGCATGCGCAGGGCATTTCGGAGCAAATCCCGCTGCGTAACCTCACCGGCACCTTCAATGTTTTGCGGACGTGTTTCAAGGCTGATCACATGAGGCTGCTGAAGACGTAACTCCGCGGCATCTTCAATGGTGACAATGCGCTCCCGTCGGTCAATCATGGCGGACATGGCATTCATCATCGTTGTTTTGCCAGACCCTGTCCCGCCAGCAATTATTATATTCAACCGGATACGAGCACAAATTTCTAACAACCGAGCCATGCCTTTGGACAGACTGCCAGAACGGGCGAAATCATCCAGCAACAAAGAATCTTTGGGAAATTTTCGAATGGAGATACACGTTCCTTTTAGCGCCAGCGGCGGCCCGACAACATTCACCCGGCTGCCATCAGCCAGTCGGGCGTCAACCATTGGACTGCTTTCATCAATGCGGCGTCCAACACGAGAAGCGATACGTTGTGCTATTCTCAGAACGTGAAGGTCATCCCGGAAGGTAATATCCGTTTCCTCGATAATCCCATTGCGTTCAACAAACACGCTATTCGGTCCATTGACCATAATGTCGGCAATTGTGTCATCCTTCATCAAAGGCTCGATTGGCCCCAGTCCCAACATGTCATCCAACATTTCAAGAGCAATCGCTTCCTGCTCTTTCTGATTCAATTGCAGGCGCTGTTCGCTGGCAATATCACCAACGGCTTTGTTAATCTGTGCCAGGAGTTGGTCAGAATTTGTACGGGCCGCGACAGTCGGATCAATGCGTGCAAGAAGCGCCTCTTGAATGGCATCCCTGGCGAAATTGGATTTTGTAACAGTGTCATTGCGCGCGGAGACCCGGTCTCCACCGGAGGTCATCAGGTTTATCGGCGAAGAGCCAGCTGTTCCACCCGTGATCTCTCTTGGCTCAGTTAAGAGGCTTTTTTCCTTTTTTCCAAACATCAGCCCTTCCTTCTTAATACGTCTAATAACCGGCGCGGTTTAATAACTGCATTTCCAACGAGACCATGAGCTAATTTCCGGACTGCTTTTGTCGCCGTTCCATTCTGCATTGAAAAAGGTTTTCCCATGACGGAAGCCTGGATTCCGGCTGTTTTTGCGTAAGGAATTTCATAGTCGACCTTGCGGTTGAGAGCCGCTTCGATTTTAGTCAGTTTCAGGGCACCCCTTTGCGGCGGTAGAATATTATTCAGGACAAGGAGTGTTCGACCATTTGGGTTGCCCGTATCCAATTCATTTATATATCTGGCGGCATCCCGGACCGAGGCAATATCTGAAGTAACCACAACAATTCGCAAATCTGCGCTCTTGGCAACTTCCATCATGTCACTGTTAATCAGGGATGGCATGTCCAGCCCAACATAATGGAACTGTTTCTGAAGGGCGCGAACCAATTCATTGACTGCGTTCGCTCGCAATTCTGTTGCCGACCCCAGTGGTTCTTCGGAAGATAATATTCGAAGCCGTTTCCCCACCGTGATCATCGCACGCTCAAGAAACAAAGGGTCCAGCCTATCACTGTTATGCAGGATTTCACTGAGACCCTGATTGGATTTCTGATTGAATGATAATCCAAGCGTCCCTGATTGCAGATTAAGGTCAATCAGGGCGACCCGGCGACCCAGATCTTCTGCAATTAACCAGGAAATATTACTGAGAAGTGTTGTGGCTCCAACGCCCCCGCGTGCGCCAAGAATAGCAATTACTTTTCCTGCCCGTTGCCTGGCTTGGGATAACGGTAGAATTCCCAAAGCCTGGTGCAGAGAACGGCTGAATAGATCATAAGGCAACGGTTTTGCCAGATAATCCTGTATGCCCATTTGCACAAGATCCCGGAACAGTCCGATATCGTTGCGTTTTCCAATAACAATCACTTGAACACTAGGTTCACAGACATTGGCAAGGCTCTCCAGATCATTCGCCGGAAAGTCAGACGCACTCACATCTACGATCAAAACCTTGGGAGATTCATGGTCGGTGAAAAATTTAATGGCATCCTTAAGGGATCCACGGGCAACCACAGAGTTATTTTGCCCCAAACGGCGCAAATACTCTGCGATAACCGTTTCAGTTTCTCCGTCATCGATAAAAGCAATAACTTCACGATATTCTGCAGTATCTGCAGATCCGTCGACTGGTTTAAGTGCAATAGCCATCAAACTCGTTCCGTTAATTATTCAGAAAATTGGATGTATTGGAATCTGGAAGAGGTTTCAGTTTGTCCGAATAATATCGGCGCACTGCATTAACCGCTGTTTGGCCACTGGCCATATCCAAAGACCGCCCCCGAACCAGGTCCCTGGGATTAACCAGTGTAAGGGCTAGATTTCGGTCTACGGAGCAACCCAGATTGCTGCTGTTTCGATTACTGCTATTTATCAGATTCCCATTACTCCAATCTGTGCATTCAGCAAGATTAAGCAGAAACTGGTCTACCCTGATTGTGACCGTGGAAGGTATTTCATTAGCCTCGAAAGGGGTTAATCTGATTTGTGTCGGTTCAATTCCGAGATTCTCTAATAAAGAGACCACATGATCAGCTGACTGCGGATCTGGTGACAATACCCAGACTTCGGCATTCCTGTTGACACTGATATTTTCAAGAAATACGTCTAGTTTTTCTTTGCTGCCTGCGGTAGGCTGACGCTGTAGCATCTGAAGGTTAATCTGGTGGCTTACCAGCTCAACGATTGCCGGTTTTGCTCTTTCTTCGGAGGACCATTTTGCAATTTCTCCAGTGCAGCCACCGACAGTAACGGTGGTCGCCAGCGCCAGGGCAATTACAGTATTTTTTTTGCTCATCATCACGGTCATATTCCTAATAGTAAAAACCGGCAGCACCGTTCAAGCGAACTCCGCCTGGCCCCATTGTCGTCCGCAGTGTTGGAGAAACCCCGGGGCGAGCAACACGATTTTCGAATATTCTCTCCAAATCAGAAGAGGGTCGATAGGCTGACATAGGCGTTGAATATTGGTTTGTTTCGGTAGGTTCAACCACATATGCGGTTGCAATGACCACCAGTTCCGTTTCGTTTTTTTGAAAGGAATCAGACCTGAACAAGGACCCCAGAATTGGAAGGTCTCCCAGTCCTGGAAATTTGGAAACAATACTTCGGGTATTATTTTGCAACAGTCCGGCAAGAGCAAAACTCTGACCACTTGCAAGTTCGATCGTCGTTTCTGTCCGTCTTGCCGACACGGCCGGAATAGAGAAACCGTTCAACACGATGGCCCCTTCACTCGACAATTCACTCACTTCTGGACGAATGCGCAGCGAAATACGATTATCGGACAGGATTGTCGGAACAAAATCCAGAATGACGCCGAATTTCTTAAACTCGATAGTAATCTCGCTGCCATCCTGATTGATCGGAATTGGAAATTCACCGCCGGCAAAAAAGCTGGCGGTTTCTCCAGAGACAGCGGTCAGGTTTGGCTCAGCGAGAACAGACACCACGCCTTCTTCCGCCAGAGCATCAATCACGGCGGTTGCGGACATATTTGAATCGGAAAATCCGATCCCTGCGCTGCCACCGTTTAACGCTGTCAGGCTGCTGTTGGCCACAAACGAACCTGCACCGGCCGTGATAGGGTTTCGCCCCGTCAATAGGCCGACTGCAAAATTGCCGGGTGAAAGTATGACATCCCAATTGATACCGAATTCGCGGGTCACTTCCCGGGACATCTCGGCGATGCGTACCCGAATATTCACCTGGTTGGATGCGGTTATTTTAAGTTGGTTTATCACGCCTACGTCTTCGCTGATATACCCCTCAGCAATAGAAAGGATAGCTTCGGCAACGTCAGCACTTGCAACGGATCCTCGAATGAAGATCCGACCTGGCGTAGAACTGATGGAGACATTGACTTTGGGAAACTTACCGTGAATTAGTTCAGTCAAATCACTGTAATCCCGGAACACTTTTATGACTTTCTCAAGAATTATCTTCTCATCTTTATCAAGCGCATAAAGTGTTGTTTCACCCACCTGTTGCGCCAGGATAAAGATATTGCTGGCAGAAACAGTCTGAATATCCGCGATTTCAGGATTAGCGATAAAAATCTGCTTTGCCGGGCGCAGAAGAGTGACAAGCGTCCCCTTGTTTATTTCAAGTCTAAGTTTTCCCTCATCGGCGACGGAGTATCCGCCTGCTGCCAGCGTAAGAACACACGCTAACAAAAGAGAGACAGACTTTCTCCGCAAATGTTCCAACGCTTTTGTCATGTGATACAGCATGAATTTTTTCCCCAACCCCTATTGTGCTTTTTCATCCGCACGACTATTGATTGTCTGACTGTTACTGCCGCGGATGACAATGAGCTCATCCGCTTTCTTCTTCTGCGCCTGTGCAACTCTGGGCGGCCGTCGAAATGCTTCCGATACATCCGCTCCCCAGGTTGGTTTTAGGGCGACGTCCCTATCTCCGGTTTTCACAGTGTCCGCAACTAAACTGCGCAGGCTCAGCGACAATTCTCCAATACGGGCGGCGACGTTAACTTTTTCTGCCTGCGCTGGGCTAACCTCCAGTGTCGCCGTGCTACTCACTCTTTCACTTGTTTCCAGGTCCGCGTCTGCAAGATTTTCAACATCTCGTCCCATCGCGATCACTCTGATATTCTGCATGATTGTCTCGGCGAGCATTTGATAGCCTATATCGCCGCCATCACCGTTTCTGTGACGTCCGCGCTCCCCTTGTGTTAAAATTACATCCACATGGTCCCCCGGATTAACCAGACCTGCATTACCAGTGACCGCATTAATTGAAACAGAGACGGCCCGTTTTCCGCTACGCAAGACTGCGGCCAGAAATCCGCGTTGTCCGGGTTTGACCAGATTGGCGGCTGTGAGTGGGTCCCCTTTTTTGATCGTGCGTCGGGCCACGGCGCCAATTAACTGATCTCGGCTGATGACTCCCCTCAGCAAATGCTGTGACAGAACAACCTGTCGTTCTGTGGATTTCCAGGTCATATCTTCAATGTGAAGAAATGCTCCAACCTCAAGGTCAGCAGCGGAAATAAGAATTTTGACCAGTTCAATTTCCTGAACCGGTTCTGTCCGGACAGCCGCTTGCGCCGTTGGTGTCAGTACATACCGAATACCCGCGACGATACCCCCGCCAAAAATGACAAAAGCCAGAAAATAGACAAATATTCGCGTTATCATATGTCCTCCACCCGTGATCCGTTACTACCCAGACACAGTGATGCTATGTAAAATCGCCATTCCGCCAGTTGCAATAGCCACCCCGTAAGGCAATTCAATACCTTTGATGTCGCTGACAAAGAAAGTTGGCGCCGGTTTGCTGAACGCGGTTTCAAAAAACCAGTTCGCCCCGATCAATACCGCCGGGCTTTTGAACAACAGTACCGGCATCAAATAAACCAATCCCAGCACACCGCCCGCCAACGTTGTGATTATCGTCAGCGTGAAGAAATGCTCCGGCCCGGCCCAGAAGGCGAGGGCGGCAAATAACTTTACATCCCCGCCGCCGAACCAGCCCAAGGCATAGAGGATCAGCCCTGCGATAAAAACACCGCCGCCAACAAGGAGATGACCGGGCGCTTCCGTCCAGAGCCCGTTCAAGACAATATGCAACAGGAACAGACAAAACACGGTGAGAGACAGCGCGTTTGGGATGAGACGAAACCGTACATCCCAAAGAGCAGCTCCCAACAGAAGCAAACCGGTGCAAAAAATAGTGACAAGCATTTGTTTTTATCGCTCAATCAAATTTCTTCATTCAATCGCGCTTACTTTAAGTGAGCGCAGCAGCAAGTTTCGCAGACATAGCTGTCGCAAAACTACCAGTGTCAGAAAATACTGTCGTAACGATAGCACCAATTGCACCAGCCAAAATGGCATATTCAATCGCAGATACACCGCGTTCGTCTTTCATAAATTTGGTCAGAAACTTAGTCATACTACTCTCCAAGGTATTATAAATTGCGGAATCAACTCCGTAGAATTGGAACAATATGAAACTAAATGTAAAAATTTCACTAATTTGAGTGCAACTTTTCAAACATATTAAACATAATGATATCTATTAATTAGTGTATTATATAATATCTAATATATTAAATAATACTTGAAACGTTATGATCAACGCAGTTTTGAAAGGCTCCAAAGCGGGTGGAAAGACCTATAGATATAACCGAATAACAAAATGAAAAGTTTGGTGAGTCAGTTTGAGAATTACGGGAAATAAATGAATTTTAAGCCAATACTGTCAAATGGATCGGTAATTTCGGATTTCTCAAGCCACCCTTGCAACTCCAGCACAAGACAAAAACCTACCTTCCTACAGGGAATTCTAATCTTTCGGTCTTCACCCACCTGATCGGTCTTGGATTTAGTGATGGCAATGAACAGTCCTTGTCTGGCGGTTTCATATTGTCTTGAACGGGCTTTGGACGGAAGCGCCCGGTCATCTACTTGTTGGCGGCGGTGTATTTATTGCAGGACTGATCCTCTATGCCTTGAAACATTTACGTCATAGGTGGTGGGGCTAGCCATAATAAGAACTTTGATGCCATGTGAAGAGGCATAATTAATCACTTCAAAGACATCTTTTAGAGTGGATTTCTCACCGGCCTTCTTAGGCACTGGACTCAGTGAACTGGCCGTGTAGGGTTAGCCCCGCGACATCATTCTTCTAAGGGAAAATTATGGCACAAGGTAGAACTCCCCTTAAACTGGCCATCGCCGGATTTGGGGCAATTGGATTGACTGTTGCACGATATGTTGATGAGGGCCGGATACCGGGTATGAAAGTGACAGCGGTATCAGCGCGCGACACTGGCAAGGCCATCAGAAATTTGGCGGAATTTAGATCAAAACCACAAGTATTGCCTTTGCACCAATTGGCAGACGTCGCCGACATCATCCTTGAATGTGCGCCTGCTGCCGTTTTCGAACAAAGCGCCCGCCCAACAGTTGAACAGGGGAAAATATTTGTCCCGTTATCTGTGGGGGCGTTGCTCAACCATATGGATCTGATAGAGCGGGCGAAGGAAACAGGGGCAAAGATAATGGTGCCGAC
>JAESPT010000456.1 GCA_016765515.1 Sneathiella sp.
CGTCTACTTTATCAGAGGATATCCAGTCTTTGAGAACAGACTGAATGTCGGCAACTTCATCTTTTACAATCTTTCTGTCTGCGAGAGTCTGCCCCGCATCTTCAATCCGTTGCACCAGGGTTTGGCCCGATCTGTCTTCGTCCAAACCACGGGTGTCAGAGACCGTAAGAACGGCAATTTTGACGGATATAAAAGAGCGGCTTTCATCAATTCCGGGCACTGTCAGCGACCTTTCTATCTATCGTATCCAAAGGCCTGTATCGAGGCCATTTTCCTTCGGCAATTTCGTCCAAAGAGGGGAGATCCTGACCTAACCTATATCGGTAAATCCAGAAATTTGTCAAAACCCGTTTTACAAAACTACGGGTTTCACGGCTTTGCATGGCCTCAATAAAAAAGAGTGGATCTTCAGAGTTTTTTGTTCTCGCCTTCCATTTTGCCAAATTTCCAGGACCGCCATTATATGCAATTGTCAGATGAAATAAATTCGACCCAACCCCTTTGTCCTTCATTAAATACTGCAAATATTTTTGCCCCAATTTTAAATTGTAGGACGGATTAAACAGTTTTTGATCTTTTCGATTTCGCAAAGATCGATCGTTGGCAAGATAACTTGCCGTACGGGGCATAAGTTGCATCAACCCTTTGGCACCGACAGGGCTTTGGGCCCGTGCATAAAAGCCTGATTCCTGGCGCATAAACGCGTAAATCAAAGCTTGATCAACCTGGAAACCATTACTGGGACGCCACAGGGGAACAGGATAAATAGCAGCATCCCAAATAGAATCTTTTCTTTCCCATAAATAGAGCCCCATTCGCATGGCAACGGACGGTGCGCCAATACGTTCTGATAAAGACAGCAGTAGAGGCGCAAGTCTGGTTGTGGCGCGCGGAAATGTAGACCGTAGCTCTCTTTCAGCAAGATAAAACTGGCCCGCTTCACTCAAGGCAATTGCGCGCCGCGCAGAGGGGTTTTTTGCCAACCAGTCAATATTTTTTTGCGATAGCTCAGGTAGATCCCAGTTGAAAGGTTTCAAGACGCCCAATTGACGGAGTGCGAGGAGGCCGTAAAATGTTCTGGGGTAGGCGGCCGTGTGTCGCAGATAGTCTATTGATTTCTTGGCATCGCCAAGTTTCAGATACGTGCGGGATGCCCACCAATTTGCCCGACTGGCTGTCCATCCGGTTGCTCGTTTGGTTTTACTCAATCTGACAAAATGAAAGGTGGCCTCTTTCAAATCATTTAGTCGCCATGCAGCTAGTCCAGCGGTCCAATCTGCAAGCGGGACATATTTTCTGGATTTTTTTAAGGCTGCCACCGCATATTCAATGGCCTCTTCATCTTTACCATACAGGAAATAGCTATGGGCTATTTTTGCCTGCAAAATATCATATTCAACCCTATCCAGGATACGTTTGATCTTGCCTTGTTCAATATAATCAGATGCCTTTGTCGGTTGCCCGCGATACAGATATCGACGGATGACACGATGCGCATGTTTTACTTCATTTACAGTTTTCGCGGACCGTTTTCTCTTACTCTTATACGGTCTCGACAGATAAAAGGGCTGCCCCGGTCCGGTTCCGCCAAGGTAGCCACCCCGCACGGGTTTTGGGGTGGGCTTCCAGTCTGATCGGTGGCGGGTGATCGCAAGGCGATACAGTTTTTCTGCGCCCGGGTGATCCGCATATTTTTTCATCCAGTGGTGCAGCTCTGAATAGTCAGCACGATACGCTGTTGGATGCATGTATCTTTGATATTTTACATGCCCCATCAAAATAGGATCGTCTATTTTTTTAATAAGCCTGTCCGCTTTTTTCCATTGGCCATTTTCCTGAAGTTTAAAAACTTGCTGGTAGAGCCCGGCGTTTTTGTCCTCCAGTATCGTCGGAATTTCCTGAGCACTTCCGTCTTTTGGCACCAGAGTCAAACAGATCATGGTCGTTATAGACGCCATAATGCACATTGTGAGTATTCTGAATTTCTTCACTAACCCCTCAGATTGTTGGCTTGATTTTACGGACATGCTGGTGTTACCGACAGACTGGTTTAATGGATTTTCTAACGCTTTTATGCGCCTTTATCTTCGTGTCTAGCACGTCTATTAGGCGAGTGCAGCTTTTAGGTTGAGAAGATCTGCCCACGTCTGTTTTTTCGATGCCGGGTGATCCATGAGGAAGGCTGGATGAAATATAGGGAGCGTCTTTATGTTTTTCTCGCCAATAGAAAGATCATGCCATTTACCGCGCAGCCGGTTGATCCCGGTTTTCTGCTCCAGAAGAAAAGCCGCAGCTTCACCTGTAACAATGAGCGTATGGGGCGCGGCGAGTTCAATATGACGCCGAATGAAAGGCAGGCAAATGGCCTGTTCTTCCTTGGTCGGTGGCCGTCCTCCCGGTGGCCTCCAGGGAAGGCAACATCCAAGATAAACATCATCAGATGTTAAGCCAATGCTTGCCAGCATTTTAAGCAGCAGGTCACCGCTTGGGCCTGAAAACGGAGAGCCGGATCTGTCTTCGTCCGATGCCGGGGGCCGATCAATTATCATAATATCGGCTTTTGGATTTCCCGCGGCAAAGACGGTATTGGTTGCCAGTTTTTTTAACGAACAGCCATCAAAGCTCCTTAAAGCGCTTTCCAGCGCTTCAATGCTTGAGCAACTTGCAGCAAGTTTTTTCGCTTCTTCAATCGCTTGGCTGCTAACAACAGGAGCGGCGCTGGGCTGACTTGATGGCGGGGCAGATTGCGCGGCGGAGAGAGGTTTTGCAATTTTCGCCGCAGGCGCAGGAGAGGGCGCAGGGAGATCAAAATGGTTGACCGGAACCTCCCCTATCGCTTCATCAACGCCGGCTTCAATATAGAAATCCAGCAGTTCTTTTAACTGTGTCCTTGTTTGCATGCGGCGCATCATAGCAGGCCTTTGCACAAGAATAGAAGAGGATGCGTATCGCATGATGAAATAATTTGTTTTGCCTCAATTTTCCAGGGGGCATATTGAGGTTTTGCTTATTTTTGGCAATTAGAATGAAAGTCGTCGGTCTGGAAGGGCAGAAAACTGCCAAACTATGTATAAAAACAGGATTGACGCACCGCAAAAAAAATATAGTGTCAGGTAAAAAATGGAAAGGCAGGGCGTTGTCTATCAGAATAAGAGACAACTCGTCAGGCAATTCTCCTGTCCGGTATAAAAAGAAACGCTAGAAGAGGCATGTAATGGAACGCGAATCTATGGAATTTGACGTCGTAATTGTTGGGGGCGGGCCCGCAGGGCTTTCTGCCGCAATCAAGTTACGGCAACTCAGCCTGGAAGCTGATTTGGACATCAGCGTCTGCGTTCTGGAAAAAGGGTCTGAAATCGGCGCGCATATTCTTTCAGGAAACGTGTTTGAAACCCGTGCGCTGGATGAATTGATCCCGGACTGGAAAGAAAAAGGTGCGCCGCTGAATACACCTGTGAAGTCTGAGAAATTCTTCTTCCTGACCCAGGAAAGCCAGATTAGTTTTCCAACTTTCCTGCTTCCCAAACAACTGCACAATGACGGCAACTATATTATCAGTTTGGGTAATCTATGCCGGTGGCTTGCCGAGCAGGCTGAAGAAATGGGTGTTGAAGTCTACCCTGGATTTGCTGCAGCTGAAATTCTGTATCATGAAGATGGCAGTGTAAAAGGTGTCGCCACAGGAAATATGGGCGTTGGACAGGATGGAAAGCCAAAGTCCACTTTTGAACCCGGCATGGAACTGCATGCGAAATACACCTTGTTTGGCGAAGGTGTCCGCGGCTCTCTGACCAAGGACCTTTTCGAGAA
>JAESPT010000457.1 GCA_016765515.1 Sneathiella sp.
TGATCACTGGCGTACTGTGCAAGCCGTTAATGTTGAAGGTGTCTTCTTAGGGTGTAAGGCGGCTGTTGCTGCCATGAAAGAGACTGGAGGAAGCATTATTAACATGTCTTCAATCGCCGGTAAGAAGGCCACACCAGACTTGATCGCCTATGGCGCCTCCAAGGCTGCTGTTTGTCATTTAACCAAGTCAGTCGCGACACATTGCCGCCGGAAAGGCTATCCAATCCGTTGTAATTCTGTCCATCCAAATCCCATTAAAACGGCAATGGGAGACAGACTTATGCGCCAAAAAGGGGGCGATGCCGAAGCTGGGTGGAAAATGTTTGAAAAGATGCAGGAATTTGGCGGCGCAGGAGAGCCGATCGATGTGGCGAATGTCATTCTTTTCCTGGCATCAGATGAGTCCCGTCATGTAAATGCAGCGGAGCTAATGGTAGACGGCGGAATGCTTGGATTTTGAAGCGATTTAAAAATTAATTGCTGTCAAGGCCACTCCCACGGATATCATAGGTTTGGAAAAGGGCTTCATATTTTTCGCCTTTCAAGCGAGATACCTCACTGTCGATAGCCTCTAAAATTTCACTGCGTCGAGGGGACGATTTACTAACCCAAATGTGGAATTCTGGTTGTCGATTGCCTGGGAAGGCGACATACGCAATATCATTCTCAATCGTTAACTTTCCTGTACGGATTTCTCCCAGGAAAAATTCAATGGAATAGGCGATGAAGGAACAGCGTTCGAGGCTAAGCTGCTTCATGGCTAATGCCAGGGTTGTCGAGTTGTAATCTAGCTTGATGTTTAAATTTAGGGCTTTTATCCATGTTGCATTATTTCCCCGCACGCCGCAAAATTTGCGATCTTGAATGGTTTGAAAAGAGGGATTTGTAATGCCTTTCGGATATTGTTTTTTCGAATAGAAGAGCCCTTCAGTTGTTTTGAACAGCAAGGCGCTTTTTTGAAACAGATTTTCTCTACGCCGATTGGATGTTGCATTTAGCGCCATCTCAAAACCATTTTTATTATTATAATTGATGACATCAAATTCGCACCGTTTCCAAGGCCCGAGCCATATATCGAATTCAAAATTTGAATGGTGGCTGACTTCACTCAATAAATCGATGATAGCGCCCCGAAGTTCGCCTGTCGGTTTCCCGGATTTGTCCCGTTGCATATAGGCGTAAGGCGGTGAATCCTGTCCGCAAACTTTTACTATTTCCATTGCCTGGGAAAGATTTTCTGACATGAGAGGAAGCAGGATCGTCAGGCATAAAATATAAAACCAAAAGGTTCTATTAAAGGGGCATCTTAAAAAGTGTTTGAATATAGTGAACTTTAACAACGCCATGCTTTTACTTTGTTCCCTGCATAGGGGGCATAGATGCTGAATTTTGGCACCAAGACCTCCCAGATAATTGATCCTCATTGTTGAAATGAAAAAACTGAAAATCAGTTACTCTATAGAGATATAGGGTTGGTATCAGGATATCCAGTTGTCCCAATAGGGTTCCTGACCAAACCGCACACTTAGAAAATCAATAAATTGGCGAACCCGTTCTGATAGGAAACGGGTTTGCGGGTAGACTGTATAGGCGCCCAGATCCATATATTCGTAGTCTTTCAAAATGGGGACCAGGGACCCATTTTTAAACTCTCGCCAGCTGATAAACGTTGGGGTGAAATAGATCCCGCGTCCGGCCAACGCCGCTTGCTTCAGAAAGTCACCGTTATTGGCCATCATAACAACGTTGCCCTGAATTTCATGAAAGACGCCTTGTTTATCGCTTATCTGGTGAGATAGACCGGTTGGGCTGCTGTACTTTAGAATATCGTGATGCTTCAGATCTTCAGCTGTTTCCGGAATCCCGCGTTTTAGCAAATAGTCGGGACTTGCACAGAGTGTATGGCGGATCGTGGTGATACGCCGGGCGACAAGGCTGGAATCTTCCAATTGGGCAATGCGAATGGCAAGGTCAAATCCTTCTTCTACCAAATCAATCTGGCGATCGGCAAAATGCAGGTCGATCAGCAGGTCCGGATGCATGTCAGAAAATTTATTCACGGCCGGTGACAAATGCAGCAATCCAAAAGACAGAGGAACAGCAACCTTCAAAGTGCCGCGCAGCTCGGCTGAACCACTGCTGACAAGGTTGGTTAAATCTTCAGCGTCAGAGACGATTGCTTGAGCCTTTTGATAAAATAACTGACCGGCTTCTGTCAGGCTGGATTTGCGGGTGGTGCGGTTCAATAGCTGTACGCCAAGTCGGATTTCAAGATCCATCAAGCGACGGCTTACCGCAGATTTGGCAATATTGAGGTGTCCTGCCGTGGCTGTAATGCTGCCATTTTCGACGATCTTGATAAAAAGTGCCATGTCTTCCAGTTGTCCCATGTCTATTGTTCTAAAATGCAGAACAGTTTTTTGCAATAACTGATATTTATTCTCTGAAATTGAAATATTACTTTAGGGGGACTGAGGGCATTGATGTTTTGAATATTCTTCATTCAATAATTTGCAGAAATAAGGTCCAACAACATGGCTGAACAAATAAGGAAACTGGTTTTTCAAACAGCAGGGATTCCGGCATCTGATGGCGCGGATGTACAGCTTACCCGCATAATTGGGGCGCCTGATCTAAATATGGTTGACCCATTTTTGCTGTTGGATGTGTTCGAGACAGATGAACCTCAGGATTATATCGGCGGCTTTCCGTCTCATCCCCATCGCGGATTTGAAACAGTGACCTATCTTCTCGCCGGTCAGATGCGACACAAAGACAATGCAGGCCATGAGGGCGTGATTGTTCCTGGCGGTGTTCAATGGATGACTGCAGGCCGCGGCATCATCCATTCGGAAATGCCAGAGCAAGTCGATGGCTTGATGAAAGGTTTTCAGCTTTGGGTGAATTTACCGGCTTCTGAAAAAATGACCGAGCCTGGATATCAGGAATTTCCGCCCCACGTTATCGAGAATGAAGAATTACCTGAGGGCGGATTTATCCATGTTATTGCGGGTGTTACCAACCAAGGGACGGTAGGGCCGGTCAAAAACGCTCACACAACTCCGCTCTTTCTGGATGTGACCCTTAAAGCGGGTCAAAATTTCGAACAATCTGTTCCAGAAACACATAGCTGTTTTACCTATATGATTGACGGGGATATTATCTTTCCAAACAGCAATTCAATATTGGGGCAGGGGAGGCTTGGAATTCTTGAGGGTGGATCAACGGTCTCTTTAAACGCTGGCCAAGAGGGCGCGAGATTTCTTCTTGTCGCTGCTAAAAGCCTGAACGAACCCGTGGCACGCGGCGGACCCTTTGTCATGAATACACGTGAAGAAGTCATGCAGGCTTTTGACGATTATCAAAACGGTAAATTTTAGGAGTTGAGTATGGGATTACTACAAAATGGTGTCTGGCGTGATGCATGGTATGATACCAAGGAAACAGAGGGTCACTTTGTCCGTAAACAATCTTCTTTCAGGAACTGGATAACCAGAGACGGGTCTGCCGGTCCAACCGGGACTGCAGGTTTTAAAGCAGAAGCCGGACGGTATCACCTGTATATTTCTCATGCCTGTCCCTGGGCCCACCGAACCATGATCTTTCGCAGCATCAAAGGGCTGGAAGAAATGATTGATGTGTCCGTTGTTCACTGGTTTATGGGCGATAATGGGTGGACGTTTGAGACGGACGCGCAGGCAACTGGTGATCCATTGCACAATGCTGACTTCATGCATCAGATTTACACAGCGGCAGATGCTGATTATTCAGTCGAGTTACAGTGCCCGTGCTTTGGGATAAGGCTTCAAATACCATCGTTTCAAACGAGTCGTCTGAGATTATCAGAATGTTTAATTCTGCCTTTGATGAGGTTGGAGCTATCGCAGGAGATTATTATCCGGTGTCTCTTCGCGCGGAAATTGACGCCGTGAATGATCGTATTTACGATACGTTGAATAACGGAGTCTATAAATGTGGTTTCTCAACAACGCAGTCAGCGTATGACGAGGCGGTACGTCCGTTATTTGCCACCTTGGATTGGCTTGAAGAGCGATTAACAAAACACCGGTATTTGATGGGGGCCTGTTTGACGGAAGCGGATTGGCGCCTATTTACAACTTTGGTCCGGTTTGATCCCGTGTATGTGGGACACTTCAAATGTAATTTACGGCGAATTGCCGATTATCCCAACCTTTCCAATTATGTACGTGACTTATTTCAATATCCGGGTGTTGCTGATACGGTGCAGATGACGCATATTAAAAAGCACTACTATGGAAGTCATGAGACAATTAATCCAACACGGATCGTTCCGGCGGGGCCTGATATAGACTATTCAGCCTTTCATGACAGAGACCGATTTGAGTTAAAATCAGTGAGCTAGAAAAACAAAAATGGGAGCCAATCATATGGATGAAGCAGTCATTGCGGGACGGACACCGTCAAAAATAGCAGTCAAAGAAGGTAAAAGTTATTTGTGGTGTGCGTGCGGCCAATCTAAAAAGCAACCCTTTTGTGATGGCTCCCATAAGGGTACCTCGTTTTCACCTGTGAAATTTGTTGCTGAAAAGGACAAGGACGTCTTTCTATGCATGTGTAAACACTCAAACAAGAAACCCTTTTGCGATGGCTCCCACAACAAATTGGATAAATAGATTCTGAAATATGAATTCGGCTTTTTGATTGTTTTATGGAGTCTGTTTGAGAACTGAGATTGCTGCAGTGCCTTTATCATGAGCAGATCCAGAATATTAATAGGGGGTTTCAATAAAAAATGCAGAACCAAATTCAAATGTTTCCGCTACGTTTTATTGCGGTTATCGGACGCGTGATTTTCAAGAACCAAGGCGCGCACACAAAACAAGTCGAACTGATTTAAAAAACAGTTTTAAAAATTGGCAATATGGGCCAAAATTGTCTCTATGGATTGAAGAGCATTTATGTGTTTATCCATTATCAGCAGGGGTTATCTCTGACAAAAAAGGGACAAGAATAATGAAAAGTTATCAGTTTGAAGAATATGGAGAGGCGCTTGTTGAAAATGAGAAGGAAGCACCGAGCGTAAGCGGTGATCAGGTTCTCATGAAAATCACAGCTTGTGGTGTCTGTCACAGTGATATCCATATTTGGGAAGGCTACTTTGATCTTGGCAATGATAAGAAACTGGACGTTCGCGGAAAACGCCCTCTTCCTTTCACGCTCGGTCATGAAATCGTTGGTGAAGTTATCGCTGTTGGCGAAAATGTAACAGGTGTGGAGATTGGCGATCAGCGCGTTGTCTACCCGTGGATTGGCTGTGATAATTGCGCCATTTGTGCGTCGGGAAAAGGCCATCTCTGTAATCGCCCTCAAGCTCTGGGGATTGATGTAGACGGCGGTTACAGTGATCATCTTGTCGTGCCGAACGCCAAATATCTGCTGGATTATGGAAATCTCTCAAAAGAATTGGCCTGTACCTATACGTGCTCTGGTTTGACCGCCTATAGCGCCCTTAAAAAAGTAAAATCAAGAGCCGATAACGGAACTCTACTGGTTATCGGGTGCGGCGGTGTTGGTCTCGCTGGAATGGCGATCGCCAAGTCGGTCACCAATGCAACGATTTATGTTGCTGATATTGATCCTGAAAAACGTCAGGCCGGCATTGATGCAGGAGCCGTCGCCGCTTTTGATCCAAATGATCGGGAACAGTTTAAAGAGTTGATGAAATTGACAGGCGGCGGGGTTAATGCTGCCATTGATTTTGTTGGTGCTGAAAGCAGCGCAAAATTTGGCACCAATGCGCTGGCCAAAGGCGGCAAACTCGTGATTGTTGGTTTGTTCGGCGGTGAGTTTTCAATGCCACTTCCCATGTTTCCGATCAAAGCCATTGCTATCGAGGGCACGTTTGTTGGAAGTCTCGAAGAAATGCATGATTTGATGGAACTGGCTAAAGCTGGAAAATTCAATGAACTGAATTTGGATGAAAGGCCCATGTGCGAAGCCCATAACGCACTGACCGACCTGCAAAGTGGGAATATTGTTGGACGGGTTGTTCTGAAGAATTAACCTCTATACTTCACAATAAAAAAGCCTCCGAAAGTTTTGGAGGCTTTTTTTTATACTTTAGGTACTCGGATCCTGATTAATGGATCGGACCTTTATATTCCATGTCAATTAGTTCGTTTACGACACGTAATAGATGCAAGCACGCATTCAATTCGTCCTCTGCTCCCAATTCGCGGAGGCTATTGGCCTCAAGATCGAGGAGTTCAATTGCGTTTTCACCTTGATGCATAATCATATAGTGAGCAGTGCTGTAAAGGTCGATTGCGGATTCTGGTTGAAACTCGATTGCGTTCATCATTGGTACTACTCCTTACTCACTATAAAATTGCTCTATTTTGCTAATGTAACAGACAAATCTTAATAACTCGTAAGGAGCGAGCGTTTATTTATAAGAAAAATATAATATACATTAAAAAGGAAGCCCAACAGCATTAGTCAGGAAGCGCATAAACGGTACTGCTGATTGAAATGTCTCTGCGACTTCTTCTACAAAATGTTTTGATAGAATGTTTTTCGTCGGCGCTTCTTTCATAATAAAGAAGGACTTCTTTTTGAGACTCTCGATCTGGGGATGATCAATTTCATAATCCTTGGGGGCTCGTTTTAAACTATCTCCATTAACCCCATGAAAGGATCTTAGAAAGTCTGAATCCGTGATGATGGATTGCCATTTATCCTGGTTTTCATCGATATGTTGACGGATGAGTTTTAATTTTGGGGACGGGGGCATCCAAACGCCGCCTCCGAACCGCACACTCTTCGTATCAATATGAAGATAGAAACCTGGAGCATGAGCATCTTTGCCCGCTTGATGGCGAAACTGGCACGCGGCGTGCTCCTTATAAGGAGTTTTATTCTTTGAAAATCTCACATCTCGATAAATACGGAACATGGAGCCACCAGTGGGTCTGGGATCCGCCACATAAAAAGGCGCAATTGCCTCCAAATGGGGGGCGACCTCAGAAATAAAGTCACTCATTGGATATACTACAACGTCTTTGTAACGTTGTTTGTTGACGTTAAACCACGACCGATCGTTATTTTGGCCAAGTTCTTCATAGAATTTCAAAAGGTCTTTTGGAAAACCTTGAAAGGCGTCACTCATACTTATCCCTTGCGATAGATGTCCTGCTTTACAGTTTACGGTGATCTATAACTCTTTTTGCTTTGCCGAGAGAACGCTCTATATCGCCAGGTTCACAAATTTGAATTTTTGTGGAAACGCCAAGAATGCCTTTGATGCGTTTTTGAAGCTGAAGGGCTGCGTCACCGGCAACGGGAACAGTAGGATCCCGTTCAACCTTCACAGTCAGTTCGTCCAGATTACCGTCACGGGTCACTTCCAGGACATAGTGAGCTGCAAGCCCGTCTGTTGCCACAACCAGATCTTCAACATGATTGGGAAACAGGTTCACGCCGCGAATGATGAGCATATCATCGGCTCGTCCTGTAATCTTTTCAATGCGGCGCATGGAGCGGGCAGTCCCCGGCAGGAGTCGCGTTAAATCGCCCGTCCGATAGCGGATAACTGGAAAAGCCTCTTTGGTGAGGGTGGTAAAGACAAGTTCTCCTGTTTCGCCGTCGGGCAGGACAGCACCGCTTTCCGGATCAATGATTTCCGGATAAAAATGATCTTCCCAGACTGTTAACCCGTCCTTGGTTTCCAGGCATTCATTGGCGACACCTGGCCCCATAACCTCAGAAAGTCCGTAAATATCGAGGGCATCGATATCAAACCGGTTTTCAATTTTCTCCCGCATTGCCTCGCTCCACGGTTCCGCTCCGAAAATTCCTGCTTTTAAGGATGTACTACGGGGGTCAATGCCTTGTTTTTCAAA
>JAESPT010000458.1 GCA_016765515.1 Sneathiella sp.
GAAACGACTGAACAAAGTCCGGGAAATTGATATTCTCAATGATTCACTTACTGTTGAATCTGGCGTCATTCTCGCCGATATTCAACGGATTGCCAGCGAGCATGACCGGCTGTTCCCATTATCTTTAGCGTCAGAAGGCAGTTGCCAGGTTGGCGGCAATCTTTCGACAAATGCGGGAGGAATTCAAGTGCTGCGCTACGGCAATGCCCGTGCCTTGGTTTTGGGTTTGGAAGTCGTGACGGCCAAGGGCGAAATCTGGGAGGGTCTTGGAGGTTTACGGAAAGACAATGCTGGATATGACCTAAAGCAACTCTTCATCGGAGCGGAAGGAACGTTGGGCATCATCACAGCGGTTACCTTGAAACTATTCCCCAAACCAAGTGACAGTCAGGTTGCCTTGGTTGCTGTCACGTCCACCCAAGCAGCGATCGATCTTTTATCGCGGTTGAAAATGGCCTTGGGCGAACAATTAACCGCTTATGAATTGATGCATAACAATTGTTTCGATTTTGCCGAACAATCCATGGGACATAGCAATCCCTTACCAGGAGGGGGATGGCGTGTCTTGTTCCAGGCCGATGGGCAAACAAAAGCAGGATATTTATGCGAACCAGTGGAAGCCGTCTTGACGGATGCCCTCGAAGACGATTTGATCAGCGACGCCGTGATTGCAACATCCCTCTCACAAGCTCAGCAACTGTGGCGTATCCGTGAGGATCAGGCCGAGATCCAGCAACGCACTGGTGCCGGAGTAAAGCACGATATTTCGGTTCCTATTTCCAAAATTCCCGTGTTCATAGAACAGGCAGATACAGCATTGGAAGCAGCGTATCCCGGAATACAACTCTGCACTTTCGGCCATGCCGGGGATGGTAATCTCCATTACAATCCCATCCGACCAAAAAACTGGACAGATGATCAATTTAAAGCCGAGACCGCAAAGATCAACCGCATCGTGCACGATATCGCCTACAATTTGGATGGATCGATTACAGCGGAACATGGGGTGGGGCAATTACGACGTGAGGAGTTAGGCCGCTATAAATCCCCTACTGCTTTATTGATGATGTGCACCATAAAACAGGCGCTTGATCCACAGAATATTTTTAATCCTGGAAAAATACTTTAACCGGAGGCGTCACCGTCCAAGCAGGTTTCTTCAGACAAAACCCTCAAACAGCCAATTCCGAGGCATAAAATATGTTGGTGCTTATCAGCCTTGAGAATGCGGTTTTATTATATAACTGTAGAAATTCAGGGCATTGACGCTTTTTATCGTCCCAAGAGACGCATCCTTTTTAGGCGGTAATAATCGCAATAATTATCGTCTCTGCTATGGATCCGTTACTGATTTATCCTTACAGAAATCATACCGTGTTTCATTCGGTCATGAAGGGTTTTGCAACCTTAACATTTGATAACAACCTGAATACTGACGAGCCTTTTTTTATGGCGTCAGTAAACTCCTAGATTCCGTCTCCATCCTTGGCAGCTTGTGCAACGATCCAGTCTTTAAACAGGGTTATTTCTGGGCGTTGATCGGTTTTACCCTTTGGGAAAACCAAGTGATTAGCTTGTTCTGTCGGTAGATTGATATCAAAGGGGATAATCAGTTTGTTTTCATCCAGAAGCGTTTGGGTAAAGCTTTTGAAGAGAAGCGCATATCCTGCGCCTGCCTTAACCATTTCCAGCGCCATCAGGGACGTATCGGCTTTAATTTGGCGTTTTGAGATTGGAAGATGCAGGTTTTCCCGAATAAACAGCCTGTTCCAGCTGTCCTCGACCCCGAGGATGTGGATGAGGGGGCAATCGACTAAATCTGACACTGTCTTTGGTGGGTTCGGCAGGTTTGGTGACGCAATCAGCTCAATTTTTTCCTCTATAAGTTTCTCACTTACCATTCCCTGCCAATTGCCGTCGCCATAACGGATTTCCAAATCGCAGTCTTGCTGTCCGCTACTTTCAATCCACAGAGAAGAATGCAGCTGAACATCGATATGCGGGTATTTGTTCAGAAAATCTCCAATGCGCGGCGCGAGCCAGAGTGTCCCAAAGGAAAGAGCAACCCGAATGGAGAGGGATGATTTTCCGGCAGCGTTGAACATATGCACGGAGGAAGTGGAAAGATCAGAAAAGGCTTTTAAGACGGACGGCAAGTATGCGCGGCCGATTTCTGTGAGGGAGACACCCCGTGCACGGCGTTCAAAAAGAGCACTTTGGAAATAGTCTTCCAAATTTTTGATTTGGTAGCTAATGGCCGACGGTGTCATGTTCAGTTCTCTGGCGGCGGCAGAAAAACTGGAATGTCGAGCGGCGGATTCAAAAGATCGTAACCAGTGTAGGGGAGGAAGTGCATGCGCCATATTCATCTAGTCCGTGACGAGCTTTGAAATAATTTAGGCCTCAGGATATCAAGGCTGCATTTGTTTCATAGTGAAGAATGAGAGAAACTAAATTTTTTGCAGGATGAGATCCATGAAAGCAGCTGTTTGCAGAGCGTTTGGCGTCCCACTGGTTATTGAAACAGTCACTTTGGCGTCCCCTCAACCCAGTGAGGTTCAAGTCAAATTAGTCGCCTGTGCCATCTGTCATTCAGATATCACCTTTATGGACGGTGGATGGGGCGGCTCCTTGCCGCAGGTTTTCGGTCATGAAGCATCGGGAATAGTCGAGGCGGTTGGCTCTTCCGTCCAGCAGGTGGCCGTCGGGGACCGTGTTCTGGTGACGTTGATCCGATCCTGCGGTCATTGCGGAACCTGTGAGAGCGGCGAGCCTTATCTTTGCGGCACATCCTTTGCGTCGGATGAGCAACGTCATCTATTGGGCACGGTCGGAGAGGATATCGTTCAGGGATTGAAAACGGGCGCGTTTGCAGAGAAAGTTGTGGTTGATCAGTCCCAACTGGTAAAAATTCCCGACACAATACCCATGGACGCCGCCAGCCTGCTCTCTTGCGGTGTTGTAACGGGCCTGGGAGCCGTGGTGAATACCGCAAAAGTACCGCTGGGCGCCTCCGTGGTTGTAATTGGATGTGGGGGCGTCGGTCTGAACAGCATTCAAGGGGCAGCGCTTGTCGGCGCGAGCCCGATTATTGCCGTTGATCTTGTTGATCAAAAACTGGATGCCGCCGAGAACTTCGGGGCAAGCCATAGAATTAACGGCGCGACAGAAGATGTGGTCTCAAAGGTTCAGGAAATAACATTGGGCAAGGGGGCGGAGTATGTTTTCGTTGCCGCGGGAAGTCCAAAAGCCTTTGAGCAAGGACTTGAGCTTCTATCCACGTCGGGAACATTGGTTCTTGTCGGCATGCCGCCCACGGGGGATACCGTTAATGTAGAGGTTGGAAATGTCGCCGCCGCAGGCCAGCGTATATTGGGCAGTAAAATGGGGTCGACTCGATTGCGGGTCGATATTCCGAAACTTGTCTCCTTGTATGAACAGGGACGATTGAAGCTCGATGAGCTGATTACCGGTCGCTATCCCTTGGATCAGATCAATGAAGCAATTGACGAGGTCCGGGCCGATAAAGCACTGCGAAATGTAATTCTGTTTGATAAAATTTGAATAGGCGTGGCCCTCTTCTAAAAAGGACGATTTCATGAAATTGACAGATATTGAAACTTTTGTTGTTGGCACGCCTCCGCCTCATTGGGGCGGACAGTTTTGGGTTTTCGTTAAAATTACAACGGATAGCGGCGTGAGTGGTCTTGGGGAGGCTTACGGTGTGCCGTTTCATCCTGATATAACCGCGCAAATGATCCAGGATGTGTTTGAGCGGCGATTTTTAGGAAACAATCCGTTCCACATTGAGAAAATTTGGCGTCAATCCTACTCCAGCGGATATACGCAGCGGCCCGATTTGACCATGATGGGTGTTATCAGCGCGTTAGAGATGGCCTGTTGGGATATTATCGGAAAAGAGACTAATCAGCCGGTTTATAATCTGCTGGGCGGGCAGGTGCATGAGAAATTGCGCAGCTATACCTACCTCTACCCGGAAGAGGGGGATGCAACAGATGTCTACCTGGATGCGGATCTGGCAGCGGAAAGAGCCCTTTCCTGTGTTGAGCAGGGATTTACTGCGGTCAAGTTTGATCCCGTCGGTCCGTATTCGGCGTTCGACCCCAGGCAACCTTCCCTGGAGCGCATGGATATTTCGGAAAAGATTGTCGCCCGGGTGCGAGAGGCCGTCGGAGATCGCGCGGACATCCTGTTTGGGACTCATGGCCAGTTTACAACGTCGGGGGCTATTCGGCTGGCAAGACGGCTCGAGAAATATGACCCCCTGTGGTTTGAAGAGCCGACGCCGCCGGAGAGTGAGACACAAATGGCGCGCCTCTCCCGGCAAACGACCATTCCTATTGCAACGGGGGAGCGCCTTTGCACGAAATATGAATTTGCAAAAGTATTGCAAAACGGATCTGCTTCCATCCTTCAAATGGCGCTTGGTCGCGTTGGCGGACTGCTGGAAGGAAAGAAAATTGCCGTCATGGCAGAGGTCTATTATGCGCAGATTGCCCCTCATATGTATTGCGGCCCGATCTCTGCCATGGCGGATATTCATTTAAGCACCTGCACCCCAAATTTCCTCATTCAGGAAAGCATCAAGACCATGGGGGACTTTCATGGGGCGGTTTTAAGGGAGCCAATTGTGTGGGAGGACGGGTATCTTATTCCACCGACAAAACCGGGTCTTGGCATTGAATTGAATGAGGAGGTGATTGCGCAAAATCCTTTTACCGGAACTGCGCTGCACCTTGAAATGTCTGATAATCCGGAAACACATAGCTAGTATTTTTTGGGAACTCAATAGTCGCGGTTCAAACAGGTAGGTCTTGGCGAAATACTACGAACGTCAAGATCTGCTAACCTCGCCACCCCATACAGACTTATTTATAAAACCTAAGCTCACACTCTGAGGGGGTGTAAATATACGGCTATTATGAAGGTGCAGTTCACTGGCTTACTTTGTCACTGTGAATGTCTGCCTTGGCTTATTTTACTGATGGCAAGCTTGAAGAGACTAATGTCCGCTTTCCGCTGCCATCTCAACCGGTCAACGCAACACATGCATTAAATCTCTCAGCTGGCGTTTCAAATTGCAATGTCTTTCTGGGGCGTTCATTTAGC
>JAESPT010000459.1 GCA_016765515.1 Sneathiella sp.
GCATGGTGGGAATATTCGTATGTCGGGGAGCCGAACAAGCTGGGCGCACGGTTTAGTGCCAATGCCGATGCACTGGCCCTGATTAGAACGGATGGTCAGGATACCAATCGATTGTCAGCAAGCGGTGGCTGGCATCTGCCGTATACGTCCTCCGGCGGACAGGTTGTCACTCTTGATGCGTCAATAAGAGGAGATGGCTATTACGCTCGTCAACAGTTGGAAGACCCCTATGATCTAACAAGTGAGAAGTCAAATAACGCTTCCGGCCGGATTATTCCATCCCTATCCTTGAAGTGGAACTATCCCTTCGTTCGCCATTCAGGAGCCATGCGCCAGCTAATTGAACCTGTGGCAGAGGTAGTCTGGTCGGAATCCTTGGGAAGTAAAAGTACGCCTAATGAAGATAGTTTGAGCTTTGAATTTGATGACACCAACCTGTTTGGATCCAATCGGTTTGCCGGCCTTGATGAAGTCGAGGAAGGTGGCCGGATCAATTACGGAGTGAATTTTGGTCTTTACGGCGAAAGCGGAGGATATACCACACTGCTGTTAGGTCAGAGTATTCATACAGACAATAGTACCAGTTTTGATGAGGGTACGGGGCTAGAAGATCAACTGTCTGATTTTGTCACACGTTTGGAAATCCAGCCTACCGATATGTTTAAACTCACGCAAAGAATGCGCATTGATCATGAGAACCTAAGCCTTGCTCGTCATGAAATTGATTTCTTTATCGGCAGTGAAGAGAACTGGTTTAATCTTGGCTACTTGAACCTTCGGGATGATCTTTCCTCTACCGGTATCGATAAGCGCGATGAAATCAGTATCGCCGGAAAAGTCAAAATGACTAAATTCTGGAGCTCATACGGTAGCTACACCCGCGATCTCGAAGGAGATGGCGGGTCTATTGATGCAAAACTTGGTATGGAATATCTGGACGAATGTTTTGGATTTGCGTTGGAAGTCAAACGGCAATTTACACGAAATGGGGATATTGACCCTTCAACCACTGTTGGTTTGAAAATTAGGTTACTTCCCTTTAACTGATCAGTTCACAAGACGGCATAAGAAATGGTAGTCTTGCCAGGAAATTCAAAAACGGGTCCCGGACCTAAACTTTAGTGTACGTATTGAGACATCGAAACAATGGTTAGTCGGAAATTTCTAGAGAGTATTCTTATTGTTCTATTTCTGGGCATAGGGATCGGGCGTGCTACCGCTCAAGATGTTCAGAAAATTGTTGCCGTTGTGAACGAAGAAGTAATTTCCGGTTACGATTTAGTTCAACGCATTTCACTGACCATCTTGATGTCCGGCTTTCCTGACAATGCGCAAACCAGGCGTAGACTGGTAAATCCTTCCCTCACCAGATTAATCGATGATCGCTTGAAGCTGCAGGAAGCAGCACGTTTCAATCTGACTGTAACAGATCTGGAAATGAACAAGGCTGTCGACCTTCTGGAGAAACAGAATAAAGTACCGGCCGGCAAATTGGACAGTATATTGGCACGGCGAAATATTGGCATGGAAAGTTTGCTTGAGCAAATCCGCGCACGGATCGCCTGGGATAAAGTCGTAAGGCGGCGCATTGCGCCGCGCGTTAATGTGACCGAAGAAGAAATTGCCAGTTTGCAATCCAAAATGGAGGCTAATAAAGGCAAAAATGAATATCTGTTAAGTGAAATATTTATACCGGTCACAACACCTTCAGACGAATCCAAAGTTCGAAAGCTCTTGAGCGATTTATTAGTTCAGATTAAAAGTGGGGCCAAATTTCATCGCGTGGCTGCTCAGTTCAGCCAGGGAACAACCGCGGCAAAGGGCGGTGCAATTGGCTGGACCATGGCCGAAGATCTGGAACCTGAATTGGCGTCAGCGGTTATGAAAGCAAAACGCGGCGCGATTTCGCAGCCCATCCGCACCGCAGATGGCTATTACATCATTGCAATCCGCAACATCAGAAAAATCCTGGATACCGAAGAAACCAATGCGCGTCTGGATCTTAGTCAGTTGGTTATTCCAATAGGGATTGCAAAACAAAACGGAACAGAAAAAAGCCAAATTCAATTGATTAATTCATTAAGTAAATTCATCGATAATTGCAATTATGTGCCTGCACTTCTGTCCGAAATAGCAACAAAAGAAAGTGGAAAAATGGGAAAGGTTGAGTTAAAAAACCTTCCCGAAAAATTTAAAAACCTTGTGAAGGATCTTAAACCTGGACAAGCCAGTGTTCCTTATCTTGATAAAGACAAATATCGGATATTCATAGTTTGCAGTCGCCAGGATCAAAGTTTTCAGGGGAATAGTGTTGAAGCTGTTCGTCAACGAATTGGTATTAGGCGGATAGAAGCCAGAGCGCAAAGATACTTAAAAGATCTGCAGCGCGACTCGACCATTGAAACACGTTAATATCGTATATTCGAGAGAAAAGAAATGACGGTTCTCCGCCCTTTAGCCGTTACCATGGGTGACCCTGCCGGCATTGGTATTGAAATAACCGCCAAAGCATGGTCAGCACGTACCGAGAATGAACTGCCCCCCTTTTTCCTGATCGGAAACGCGGCACTCATTGATCAATCCCTAAAGGATCTGTTCAAAACTTTGCCGACCAAATCGATCAAGCACCCAACAGAAGCAGTCGATATCTTTTCGTCACACCTGCCCATTTACGATCCCTGTGAAGAGGGAGATGCCCCCTATCAAACCCTGGCGGCCATACGCTGTGCAGTTGCTCTCTGCCAAAAAGGAGAGGCTGGCGCAATCGTCACTAATCCCATCCAGAAAAAACGGCTCTATGATGCCGGTTTCACCCATCCCGGTCATACGGAGTATCTGGCCGAACTAACAGGCGCGCCAGGCAAGGCCGTCATGATGTTTGCTTGCAAAGAGCTAAAAGTTGTTCCTGCAACCATCCATATTCCGCTTGCTCAAGTCCCTGCAACTTTGAACCGAGACCATCTGGAACAGGTTATTCGAACCACAGTCCATGATCTTCAATCCAGATTTGGAAAATCTTCTCCTGAAATCGTTGTGGCAGGACTTAACCCTCATGCCGGTGAAGAGGGAAGCATGGGCCGCGAAGAAGAAGAGATCATTGCGCCTCTTATTCAGACCCTATCAGCTCAAGGCTTGCACGTTACTGGTCCCTACCCCGCAGATAGCTTGTTTCATGCCTCTGCCCGGAAAAAATATGATGCAGCAATCTGTATGTACCATGATCAAGCCTTGATCCCCATCAAGACCATCGATTTTGACAACGGCGTTAATGTAACTTTAGGTCTTCCCC
>JAESPT010000460.1 GCA_016765515.1 Sneathiella sp.
CAATAAGGGTGACACCCAGAACACCCAGCCCCGCCCCCAACAGTTTTGTAAAATTTGATGATTCATGTCGCGTAAAAAGAAGAGTTATAAAGAACACGAATAGGGGAGACGTGGAATTAAGAACACTGGCGAGTCCGCTATCCACATATTGCTGTCCCCAGGCCAATATGGTCCAGGCGCCGATACTGTTGAATAAAGCCTGAAAAAATAACATCCGCCAGTTTCGACTGTCCCTGGGCAGTTTTTCTCCTCGCCAAGATAAAACACCCAAAAGAAAAACAGCGGCAATTGAAACCCGAACGGCGATCAAGGTGATCGGCGGGATGGTTTCAACTGCAATTTTTACAAACAGGTATGAAGATCCCCAAAAGATCGCTAGCAGAACCAGAAATCCCAGCTCCACTGCAAGATTTTTACGCGTTTTGGTGTCTGTCATTTTTCGTGGATCTTTCGACTATCGTCTGGTGCTTGCTCTCTCTCCTGTTTTCCGTAATCTCTCAAGACCTGAACCACCCGCAGGCGATAATTTTCAAAGAGCATGTCGCGACCGATGGATTGCGCGTTTCTATGTTCTTCCAACTGTCGCCATTGTTCCACGGCCTGTTCATTTTCAAAAAAAGATAGAGAGAGGATTTTCCCCTCATTTGTCAGGCTTTGAAATCGCTCAACAGAGATAAACCCCTCTATTTTTCGCAGCATCGTGGCTAAGTCCGCAGCAATTTCGAGATATTGTTGTTTATGTTCTGCATAGGGTTCGACTTCAAATATGACAGCAATCATGGTTTCACCAATGTTGAATGAGGCGTTGAGGCAAGTCTCAAGAATGTTCGCTCTTCCCGCAACAAGAACTTTTCTTTTTGCGCAAATTCATAGTTTTCACGCCCAAGGGGATCCACCGACAAACGCTGCCGATACGCTTCATAGGCAGCAAGATTTTTGATGGAATAGACACCATATGCCAATGTGCTTGATCCTTCATGCGGCGCAAAATAGCCAATTAAATCCGCGCCGCAACGGGGAATGGCTGTTCCCCAATTCTGCGCATATTGGTTAAACTGCTCTTTCTTGGTGGGATCAATGTGGTATTTGATAAAACACGTAATCATTTCTTCTCTCCGTTCATTTGATTTCCCTATTTTACACATTGCAATTTATTAATGCTTCGATTAGCATCGAAGTATGAAAGAAGGTCCTGACATAGCACTCCTCGGATCCTTAATTGGTGATCCAGCCCGTGCAAATATGCTGACAGCGCTCATGAGCGGCAAGGCACTCACTGCCAGTGAGCTTGCGTTGGAGGCAAGTGTAACTGTGCAAACTGCAAGCAGTCACCTGAAGAAACTTGAGGCTGGTGGATTACTTGGACAGCGGAAGCAGGGTCGCCACAAATATTTCACCTTGTCCGATGACGATGTCGGAAGCCTGCTGGAAACGATGATGGGGTTGGCGGCGAAGAAAGGTCATATTCGAATTAGAACTGGCCCCAAAGACCCGGCGCTTCGAAAAGCGCGGGTCTGTTACAATCACCTTGCCGGTGAAATGGGCGTCCGGATATACGACAGTTTGTTAGCGCGCAATTTCATTGCAGCTGACAACGACACGTTAATACTGACCGAGCAGGGTCATTCGTTCGTTGCTGAATTTGGCATTGCTATTGATACTGCAAAAAAAACCCGCCGACCATTGTGTAAACCCTGTCTGGATTGGAGTGCGCGGCGCAGTCATATAGCTGGAACATTGGGAACAGAATTGTTGGACCGATTTTACCAGTTAGGATGGGCTAAACGCGAAGAAGGTACTCGGACTGTAGCCTTCACACCCAAAGGAGAAAAAGCGTTCGCCGCATCGTTTCCATTGTAACTTTTCCAATGTAAAATTGGCGACGAACAAACCGTTTAATTAACCTCAACAAGCCTCACTGTCATGAGAGATTTAACTATATTTTTCATTGCCTGGATCAATTCAATCGGGTCGGCCGCAGAATAATAATGCCTGGTTGTTGAAGCGCATTCCATTAAGTTGGCCCTTTCAGATGAAGACGTTTCAAAATTAACGATAAAGGTGCGAATGCCGTTTACTTTCATGCGCGCGCAACTGTCTTCGAATATTTGATCCTGGCCGGTCCCCTCTTGGTTGGCACTCGCAGTGATCATGACAATATTTTTTTTAATGCCTGACCCATAATCAGCCGGTGCGCCATTACCAAGTTTCCAGTCTTCTCGCCAAGTCGGAGACAAAAGTCGCTCAGCCCAAAGCATTGCGGTTCCGTTTGCTGTCTCACCGGTCGCTGATAAGGACAGAAAATAAGGACTCAGATCCGCTGGCACATCCTGTAGAGGACGCACAGCGATTGCTGAACATTCTTCCGTTGTTGCTATGGAATATAGATCCTCGGCAGGTGTTGGTCCTGCTTCCTTGTCAATATTCAGGATAAGAGGAAATTTTTCATCTGATGGTGTTACATGCGGGGCTATCTCGACTGATCTGACGCCAACACACCATCGCTGGTTTGTAAGGGGTCCTGTCCAATTTATTAAACCCGGTACATTTGGAGGAATCTGTGTTGGCCAATCCGTTTGGGGAACCCAATTACTATAAGGGGAGACATTTGTATGAATATTGCCATACGGCACGATAGCCAGTTTTACTGAACCTTCTTTCAAGTCAACAAGAAGAGCGGAGAATATGTTAGCTGCATCAAGAATTGAGGTCATTTTTCCAGACAAACCAGCCGCTTCTGATCGATCCACGACAAGGACGATCTCTGAATTTTCGATGGAAGAATGGGCCGTTGCCGTTTCGGTAATCTCAATATCCTCAAAAAAATTAAAGGCCTGCATGAGAGTTACTGGTAGATTTGCACCAAGTGTCACCTGAATGTCAGCCCCATCTTCTGATCGCATAACGGTGAAACGATCAAGGTGCAGATTTGCCGACTGAAAGGAGGGGATAGAACTTCCTTCGATTTCAAGACTGGCAATCTGTTGAGCAAGTCCATCAACATTGTTATCAGAAATGACACGCCGGTTTTTCGCTGTAAAGAGGGCAATGGCCCCAGCCGTATTTTCAATTCTGGACTGCACGGCAAAATACCGAACCACATCAAAGGCCAGAGCCATACTGCCAAAAACCAAAGAAAAAGAAAAAAGC
>JAESPT010000461.1 GCA_016765515.1 Sneathiella sp.
GCTCTACCAACTGAGCTAAGCGCCCTCCGTATAGGATGGGCGCGGACTATACCATTGGTTTTTTCCAGATGGCAAACAAAAAGACCGGATATTCTTCAATAAAATGATCGCGTGTAACTTTTTTTGCGACCACCCCTTGAACGGGAACAAATCGCTTCCTATATACACAGGCTCATGCATGAGTGGATGAGTTCCTGTCATCCATATCGCAGTATTTTTCCTTCATAGCCCGCAAGGGATGATGTTCAGAGGTCTACCACAGGTAGGGAACCAGAGACCGGTAGCAGTCGTCAGATGGATTATTCTGTGTTTAAAGGCGCGTATTTCACGGCAAGAAGAGACGAATTCTGACCGGTGATACGACTATCCTACCCGCGTTTCGAGCTGGTGCATTCCCGTGCATCTCTCTCGGTCGCGACCCCTGTATTATGTTCCAAGTCCAAGAGAACCGTATCACCGGTCCTTCTTTTTGAAAAGGAGAATAATCAGACAAAATATTCTCGTTGTGCCCCTACAAGCTAGATTATTCAGGGCAACACCAGAACAACATAATTTACAAAAAACAAATTTACCGATAATAAAAACCTGAGGGAGGATTGTCCTATTCTTGGGGTAATCGCGCTTGGATATTTTGTAAATAGGCTTCCACATCCAGCGTTGCTGCCGATGTAATCTCCAATTCCCGATCCTCAAAAACATCCCGCTCGGGATATTTCTCGGCCCATGCGGCTATGGTTTCATCCCGCTCCAGGATCAGTGTCTTGATCACCGGTTTGAACAGCTGAATAAACCCGGTCATCCAGACATTCACCGGCCAGGAAGGCGGCACCAGGTCAATTTCAAACTGATCGATCAGGGAAATGACATCTTCTGCCGTATACCAGTTTTCCGCGGTCACCCAGCGATTGGTTGTGAAGAGCTTAAGGGGAAACCCCTTGGCGTCCATGGAGATGCCAATCAGGTGGGTAAGATCATCGTCCCGCTCATCCATAAAATCCTGATGGGACTGGTCTTTAATCGGTTTTATGGTTTCAAGCATGCCATCGGAGCGAATAAAGGTATGGAAATGCCCATGTTCACCGCCCCGGTGAGAATGGTAATAATATTGGCTGTGGCTTTCCGGATCAAAAATATCGCCCGGTGGATAATGATCCATTTCATAAAAGGTTCCGTGCCCCTTTATGACTTCACCAATAATATTGTCGCTGGATTTCGCCAGGACCCGATAACAATTAAGAACCTGGCGGCCAGCCTCTGCCATTTCTTCCAATTCCGCAGCGCTCAGCGCATCCCAGTCCAGCATAAATCCACTCCACAACGAACGCCTACGGTCAGGCTGGCCTTATCATAACATCACGCGAGCCGCTTGTGCGACCCGCGTTAAATTTCTTTTATAACGTAAAGACTTAGCTTGCTTTGCAAGGGTTCTTTTTAGCCGCACAGGGGTTGCAAGGATTGCAAGCATTCTTTTTGGCGGCGCAAGGATTACAAGGATTGCAGGCATTCTTCTTTGCTGCACAGGGGTTGCAAGGATTGCAGGCATTCTTTTTCTTGGCAGAACAAGGGCTGCAGGCAGCAACCACAACACCATCAAGGGAGGACGCTTGGGCGACGGGTACCGCGGCAATCGCTGCAGCAGACAAGACTGAAAGGGTTAGCGCTGTCACTTTAAGGGAACTCTTCAACATTTTTCTCTCCTGTTAAGATAATATTCACGTAAAAAATAGTTTTCTAATTATGGGTTTGCCTTTGAAACCAGAGACATATTCCGGTAAACGAACATTATTTTCGGTGTTCATCCGGCAGAAACAGCAGGTAATCCTGATCTTCTGCACCAGCTTCATGACATTCCGCACAGAACGTCATTCCTGCTGAATTCTTTCCATTTGTCCGGCCAAAAACCGCCCCAGTGGGCATGACCAGACTGTAGCGCCAGTTTCCTGTTTTAGGCGCAAATCCAGCCTGCATTTTCTCCATCAGGAATAGGGGGCCGGCCGCGACCTTGCCGTTGGCATTCACCGAAAAGCTATCTTTGGCAATGACAGAGCCAACGGGCATGGTGCCAATTTCCTCATATTTCATATATTCCTTGGCGGCGATTTCATTGACCCAGTTATTAACATGGCGGTTACCATGGGTAGCCGCCACATAAGGACTGGTCGCTACATTCACCCATGTTTCATATCCGGCCATTTCAGGAATGCCTGATTTGGCATATCCAGCCAATAAATCAGCCTGGATATTTTTATAGGCGGCTGTCGCCTGAGCGGTTGTCAGTTCCGGTGCTTCGGCAGATGCCGCACACGGATTACAGGGATTGCAGGGATTAGACGCGGCGCATGGATTACACGGGTTCTTGGCGGCACACGGATTACACGGGTTTTTCGCGGCGCAAGGGTTACACGGATTTTTGGCGGCGCAGGGGTTACAAGGATTACACGCGTTCGCTTTTTTGGCAGCACAAGGATTACAGGGGTTACAAGCGTTCGCTTTTTTGGCTGCACATGGATTGCAAGCGTTGGTCTTTTTGACAGCACACGGATTGCACGGATTTTTTGCGGCGCAGGGGTTGCATGGATTACACGCGTTCGCTTTTTTAGCGGCGCACGGGTTACACGCCGCGGCGACGAGAATATCGCCGCTTTTGGAAGGCGCCGCTGTCCTTGAAACAGCTGCGGGATTAGACGATGGTTTCGGATGAAAGGCCCCTTGCCCTTGAGAGGCAAAAACAATGCTGCCGGAAGTAAGAATACCAACACCAACAATCGCCGGAATAACCACTGAATATCTGAGCCTGTTTTTCAAAGCCTGCATTGTATAATCTCCCAAAATCATTACGCGCATTTGCACTTGAATTGTGCCACTTGATAAGTTGAATATGTCATGTGCATGCCCCGTTCTCTAATAACGTTGCTTCAAATAACTGTGACATTCTGAGAGGTTCCTTATGGTGTTCATCAAGTTCATAAGTTCTTTTGTCCTTTGCCTGATTTTGTTTGCTCTGCCCCGCAGTGCACTTTCAGACAACGCGGCCCCTCTTATGCCTTCGGTGCAGTCAATCGCAGCAGGCTCCTTTATCCGTGGATCTGACCGCAAAGAACGGGAGATGGCGTATCAGCTTGATGAAAAAGCCTATGACCACAGTAGAACCAGAGAGGGGCGCTGGTATGAAAGTGAGTTTAAAAGAGGCTCCGTCACAATCCCTGACTTTTCCGTGACAACAACACTCGTCACCAATCGGGAATACGCCGTTTTTATAACCGACACCGCACACCCGGCCCCGAATGTGAGCGAAGACACCTGGAAAAAGTACGGCTTGATCCACCCGTTTAAGCGAACGCGCAAATTTGCCTGGAAATCCGGCACCTATCCAGCAGGGCGGGCAGACCATCCCGTTGTCCTGGTTTCATGGCACGACGTCAGCGCCTATGCCGTCTGGCTTTCCCGAAAAACCAACAAACATTGGCAATTGCCAACCGAGACCCAATGGGAGAAAGCGGCACGGGGGACGGATGGCCGATATTTTCCGTGGGGAA
This sequence comes from Sneathiella sp., assembly GCA_016765515.1. Taxonomy (GTDB): domain Bacteria; phylum Pseudomonadota; class Alphaproteobacteria; order Sneathiellales; family Sneathiellaceae; genus Sneathiella. Next base: position 3,537 of record JAESPT010000461.1, read on the forward strand.
AAGACTTTGATCCGGCAAAACTCAACAGCCATGACCTGGGTCCTTTCGATACCCTGCCAGTTGGACAATTCCCCCTCGGTAAAAGTCCATTTGGACTTCTCGATATGGCTGGCCAGGTATTTGAATGGACCCGGGACACAACAGAAAACGGGAGAGTTATTGTAAAAGGTGGATCCTGGGATGATCAGGGCTGCGGTGTCTGCCGCCCCGCCGCCCGCCATAGCCGCCCGGATTTATTGAAACACAACCTGATTGGTTTTCGGTTGGTATACGAGCAATAATAGGACGATGAATCAAAAATAAACTATTTTTATGAGCACTTACGTATACTTATATAATATTAGTATATTCTAATTAAAAATTAACTAAAATCCTCTCTAATACAACTCATGAATAAAGTAGCAAAAAATTCGAGAGGCGTAGCAGAGTATGGATCAATTGCAACCGGCCAAAATTCTAGCCTCTGAGCAGCGAAAAAAACTACAGCGTTCCGGTAGTATGCATTGGGCGCATTGGAGCGTCGTTTTCCTCTCAATTATTTTGACCATTGGTGCCTGGTATTTTGCCAAAGATCAAGTAAACGAAAAAAACAGAGAAAAATTCTTCCGAGAGGCCAATCAGGTTATCGAACTTGTCATTGAACGCATGAACCTCTACGAAAATGCGTTATGGAGTGCTGCGGCTTTTATCGATGCCAATAATGGTGAGATCAATTACGAGGATTGGCTAACCTATTCGCAAAGCCTAAACATTGAAAACACCTATCCAGGCGTCAATGGGATCGGCATCATTCATAGTATTAAACCCGAGAATTTGGAAAGTTATATCGCAAAAGAAAGAAAAACACGCCCTAACTATTCGGTTCATCCGGAACATAAAGAGGCGGAGAATTGGCCAATTACTCTTATCGAACCCGCATTACCCAATAAAAATGCCATTGGATTGGACATGGCGTTTGAAACAAATCGATACACATCCATAAAAAAAGCAAGAGATACCGGCACGGCTCAATTAACCGGCCCGATAACATTGGTACAGGATGCCAAGAAAACGCCCGGCTTTCTTTTATATGTTCCTTTCTACAAAGGCACTGAGGATCCACAAAATCAAGATGAGCGCCGAGAACAAATTGTCGGTGTCACCTATGCCCCTTTCATTATGTACAAACTTATGCAGGGGACACTGCAGCGTGAAAAAAGGCATGTAAACATCACGATAACTGATGGTGATGATTTACTTTTCAATGACAATCATTCCGGAGACGGTGCAGGTCAGGACAGTGAACCGCTTTTTCGAAAAGTAGAAAAAATTGAATTATATGGGCGTATGTGGAAATTTGATATTCGAACCAATTTATCGTTTCGTGAAGCAAACGCGAACAACCAGCCTTATTTTATTTTATTTGGTGGTGTTATCATTGACTTTCTTCTTCTCGGCCTCTTCATTTTCTTATCAAGAGCCAACCGACATGCCCTGATATATGCAGATCAGATGACAGAAGAACTTCATATCAAGACACGACATCTGGAAAAATCCAACAAGGATTTGGAACAATTTTCCTATCTTGCATCTCATGACTTGAAATCGCCTTTAAATGCAATCAAACAACTTGTCAGCTGGATTAAAGAAGATTGCATTGAAATACTTCCTAAAAATTCCAAACATCATCTTACTTTGCTGACCCAGAGAAGTGAAAGGATGATCAAATTACTGAATGATCTGCTGGACTATTCCCGACTTGATAAACTTGAACATTCAAACGAAACCATCAACCTGAAACAAACATCTGCAGATGTGTTTGAAATGTACGAAAGCAATAATAATTTCAAGATTACTGTGCCAGATGTCGTCATTGACATCCCTAGAATTCCCTTTGAAATGGTTCTGAGAAATCTTATTTCAAACGCAATAAAACACCATGATGAAGGCAAAGGGAAAATTGAAATAAATTATGAAGCCTTGGTTGACATGCACAAAATTCGCGTCTCCGACGATGGTCCTGGGATCCCTGAAAATTTACAAGCGAAAGCAATGGAAATGTTTCAAACCCTGCAACCCAGAGACAAAGTTGAAGGAAGTGGCATGGGACTAGCGATCGTTAATAAAATTGTGGACCAATATAGTGGCAGTGTCTCAATCGAACCCGGTACAGAAAGAGGGTTGGCAATTGTTATTCTTTGGCCAAAAACCAACACGCTCGAACAATAACAGAAATACACAGTCAGTTGAAACAAGCGGGGAATCCAGAGGTCAATATGAGCAACTCGAAAAAAGAAGTCACACTTCTCCTTGTGGAAGACGACGATATCGACGCGATGACAATTGAGCGCAGTTTTCAGAAAAAACGCATTGGAAACAGCATTATTCGGACCTATGACGGTTATGAAGCACTGAAAATGTTACAAGATGGCAAGATACCGGCCCCTTTTGTAATTCTTCTTGATCTTCAAATGCCCCGCATGAACGGGTTGGAATTTCTGCAACATATTAGAGCAGATCATAATTTATCAAGTAGCGTTATTTTTGTTTTGACAACATCCAAGGCAGAAGAAGATATGGTTGCCAGTTACCGACAACAAGTCGCTGGTTACTTCGTGAAAGATGAAGCAGGCGAACATTTCATCAACATGGTCGACATATTGGATAGCTATTGGAAAATTGTCCATCTACCAAAATAGTAGTCGCCTCATATTGATTTAAACAAAGGACTCCGAAAGGAAAACTACCGAACTTAAAAATTTTTATTTTAGTTAGAAAATTCGAATAGCCCAGAGTTTTATATTCATGAATGTATTAATTGTCGACGATGATTTAATAGACCGCGAACACATTAAGAGAGTGCTGCTAAAAGGCGACTCATCTTGCAATATTGTTAACGCTGAAACAGTTGATGATGGTCTGAATAAATTAAAAGCTCAAAATTTTGACGTCATCCTTCTTGATTACAATCTGCCGCAGCGCCTTGGAATTGAATTTTTAGAGGAATTTAGTAGCGACAACGCACTTAGCAGTACTGCTGTCATAATGATCAGCACATCAGAAGAGGAAAACTTGGCGCTACAGTGCATACAATCAGGCGCTCAGGATTTTCTAACAAAGGCTGAGATTTCAACCTTTAGACTGCGTAGAGCAATCCTAAATGTAACAGCACGACATGAACTTGAACAAAAGCTCTACAAGAGTTATCAGAGGGCCAAAGAATTGGCTGAAATCGATAGCCTGACTGGCCTTGCCAATCGTTATGTTTTTGACCTATCCCTAAAACAAGGCATCTTAAATCATCGGCGCGGAATAAATTCCCTTGCACTTATGCTCATCGATCTGGATCACTTTAAATATGTGAACGACACATACGGACATGACGTCGGAGATCAATTACTTAAAGACGTGGTTGAGCGCGTTAAAACAAGTGTACGAGACAATGAGCTCTTTGCCCGCCTTGGCGGGGATGAATTTGCGGTTACTCTCACAAATTTAACCAAACCAGAGGATGCTGCATTCTTAGCAAATCGGATCATTAATTTACTGGAAGAACCTTTCGTCATCAACGATGTCACGATTAAAACGGGGGCCAGTATTGGTATTGCCATTCACCCCGATGATGGGGCAGATAGTAAAGAGCTGTTTCGTAATGCAGATATTGCGCTCTATCGATCGAAGGATTTGGGACGAAATCAGTTCACATTTTTTGAACAGGAAATGCAAAATCAGTTTTTATCAGATTACAATCTAGAGATTGATTTGGCCTCAGCCTTGGACAAAAACGAACTTACATTGGTTTACCAACCTGTTTTCGACATAATTACATCTGAAATTACGGGCGTGGAAGCTCTTCTTCGTTGGAAAGTCAAAGACACATTTATTCCGCCAGACACGTTTATTCCCATTGCAGAAAAATCCGGATCAATCGTGAGTATCGGGCGCTGGGTTATCCTGGAAGCGATCAAACAACTATATGATTTCAACAAACACCGAACCTGTCACATTTCCATGGCGATTAATCTCTCCCCTGTTCAACTGGCAGACATATATCTGATAAAAGACATAGAGGACTGTCTACAACAGCATGATATAGCGCCTGAGCTTATAGAGTTCGAACTGACGGAAACAACCCTTTTGATAGACAACAGCCAATCAATCCATACCATACAAGCCATTAGTGATCTGGGGTGCAAAATCGCTTTGGATGATTTTGGAACCGGTTTTTCATCTCTGTCTCATTTACAAGATTATCCGATCAACACGGTCAAAATTGACAAATCCCTTATTGCCAGCATTTCAGAAAAAGAACGGAGCAAAAAACTCGTCCAGGGAATGGTGGAACTCATAAAATCTCTAGACCTTGAAGCCGTTGCTGAAGGGGTTGAATATCAGGAACAACTGGCGTTGTGTAAAAAAATGAACATCAACAAAGTACAAGGATATTATTTCGAAAAACCAATTCCCGCAGATATGCTGAAATCAAAATATCTGCAATAAAATAATTCAGGAACGCTAGCTAGCTTTCAGATATGGTTAAATTTTAATCCAGTGTTGTGTTGAGTGGGCAGGAAAAAATTCACTTGGATTTACGGTTCCAATTGGAAAAGGCGCCTTAAATGCATGCCGATCCAGTTTCCCGGTAGCGCGCACAGGATCCAGACCCATCCATGCAAACTGCCTGACGCCGCGCCGCTGATAAAGGCGCCGATATTACAGCCATAGGCAAGTCGCGCGCCATATCCCAACATCAACCCACCAATGACCGCTGCCAAGATAGGCCTCCACCGTTTATCCCAGGAGGATGTTACTCTTTTTGCCAGGATCATCGCCAGGAATGCTCCCCCGATAATGCCTATATTCATCACCGACGTAACGTCCTGCCAGATAAATCCGTTCAACGCCTGTTGTTGAAATCCGCCGGTCCAGAACCCACTGGTTGCAGGGTCCCAGCCGGCAAGAGTGGCGATTTTCGCCCCCCAAAGGGTAAATCCCCAGGTGATGGACCAGGGATGCCCGGCGGTCACCAACGTCACCCAATTGAGGAAAGCTAAAGATATTCCGCCCCAGACAAAGGGCCATGGCCCGCGAAGGAGCCGACGACCGAGGGGAACTGTGGCCGGTGTTTCTCTATTTTCTGCTGTCCGGCGGCGCAAGCGGCCAAGCCCCAGATAGAGAGCCAGTAAAACCAGCAATTGAACCGGCAGCACCACATCCCAGCCCCATCTCTCACTGAAAGAAACCGTCCCCAGCCCCGGCAGGCTTTGCCACCAGGCCAAGTCCAGGCTACCCCAAAAAGCACCCAGACAGAAAAAGACCAGAACAATCATCATGCGCGGATTGCCGCTGCCCACGGTGAAAAGGGTGCCCGAAGCACAAGATCCACCAATTTGCATACCAATACCGAAAACGAAGGCACCAAACGCCATGCCCAATCCAACGGGAGCGATCGCTCCGCCAACCGAATTTCCAAAGACCGTTCCAAGAGATAAGGCCGGTGCAAAGAGCAGCATGGTGGCGGCCAGCAAAATAATCTGCCCGTCCACCCCCCGCGTATCACCGTGGCGAAACAGACGGCGGTAAGCTGCGCTGAACCCAAAGGAAGC
>JAESPT010000462.1 GCA_016765515.1 Sneathiella sp.
CTGAAATATGTATACAAAAAACAACTGTATATGTATAAAAATGATGGATATGTGAGACGATATAGCGAAAGCTTTAAACTCAAGGTTCTCGAAGAACTTACCAAAGGAAACCATTCCAAAAGACAAATTGCATTAACTTACGGAATACAATCCAGTACAATCAATGTATGGATTAAAAAGTATGATCGTAAAGATTTAATGAATACCCGTGTAACCGTGCAAACAGACGATGAATTATCCCGTATTAAAGCGCTTCAGAAAGAACTCAAACAACTCAAAGACCTCCTTATCAAAAAGGATCTCGAAAAGCTTGTCAACGATAGTTATCTTGAAGTTGCTGCTGAAAACTTAGGATATAAAGATGTTCAAGAATTAAAAAAAAACTTAAACATCGAGCCCTAATGAAAACAGCACTGATTAATCGAAAAGAAAGACTGTTCAATATCGAGACTATCTGTGATGCTTTCTCTTTAAAGAGAGATGCCTATTACAAATTTCACAAACGTTATCTAGCTAAAAAAGAGGTAGAACAAATCGTTGTTGAGCTTGTTCAAAAAAGCAGAAGGACTCTGCCCAGAGAAGGTACTAGAAAACTAATGAAGTCGCTACATAACGACTTTCAAAAACAACACCTGAAAATAGGCAGGGACAGGCTATTCCGTATCTTAAGAGAAAATGAACTGCTCGTTAGAAGAAAAAAATATTCTTCTAGAACTACCAATTCGTATCACAGGTTCTACAAGTACAACAACATCATAAAAAACTTGAAAATCAACAGACCCAATCAAGTTTGGGCTTCGGATATAACTTATGTTAGAACCATAAAAGGATTCTGTTACCTAGCCTTGATTACGGACATGTATTCAAGAAAAATCGTAGGGTATGACCTTAGTGATAGTCTGGAATTAAAAGGATGTGTAAGGGCACTCAATAAAGCAATTTACAATGCTAAAAACACCAAGCATCTTATTCATCATTCGGACAGGGGCATTCAATACTGTAGTAACATTTATACTCAAATTTTAAAAAGAAAGAAAATAGAAATCAGTATGACCGAAGAAAACCATTGCCACGAAAATGCATTGGCAGAACGTGTAAACGGAATACTCAAAGACGAATTTTATCTTGACCAAACCTTTACTAGCGTGGTTCACGCTAAAAAAGCAACAAAAAATGCAATCAAGTTGTACAACACTAAACGATTACATTTATCTTTAGATTATAAAACACCTAATTATGTGCACTTTAATGCCGCGTAAATTTAATTTTAACCTGTAGCCGTATTTTAGGACGTGACATTAAAAAAAACACCTCAATGAAAAAACTCATTACAATACTAGCCTTAGCTTTAAACACTTTAGTATTTGCACAAAGTGGATGTAGCGACTTATTGCAAAAAGGAGAAGTTTATGGAGAGTCAGACTCCAACCCAAAAACTTGGTGTGAAATAGCAGCAGCGGTGAACACACCATATACTAAATGTATGTGTGAAGAGGAAAATAGACAAGAAGTAGAGCAAAATGAGCGAAATAGAAGAGAGGCTGAGCGAAAAGCTGTATTTGACCGAAATCGTGAAAAGAAAAAACAGATTGACAAGTTAACAAAGGAAGCAAGGGAATATTCTCAAAGCGAGAATTATGATGAAGGTTTAGCTTTATTACATCAAGCTAAATCTATTGCTGAGACTTATGAGGAAGAACCTAAAATAGAAATGAGAGGTTATAGACAGTATAGTAAAAGCGAAAAAATAAGTTGGATTCAAGACAGTATTGACAGTATGCAAAGAGCAAAAGACAATTCGGGAGATTCCTTATCGCTGAAACTATCTTCGAGTACTGACTCAAACACAGAAGACAACACTAATTCAATCACTAGCAACAATTCATCTCCATATTTAAATACAAACACACCATATTCAAATTCTTCTCAATCAAAAAGAACCCCTAATAAAGAAGAAAGTCTTTTTGAAAAAAATCAACGGTTAATCCAGCAAAATTCAGAAAACTTTAAACGTCAGCAAGCGTTGTATGAAGATCTGACTCCTGTTATTGTCTCCACGGTAGGTATAACAATCAACTTAATTAATACATTAAGTGCCAATCGTAAAGCCAAAAAAGAAAGAGAACGAGAGAGGGAAAGAAAAGAAAAATTAAGAGTTGCAAGCCAAAAAAGGGTTCAAGTAGAGGTGTCCAACTTCAGTAAAAAACTCAAATTAAAATATAACGAACTTGTTAAACTATCCACTTTTTATACTTTCAATGAAAAAACTTTAAAATCCTTAGAAGAGAAAGAAAAAGTGTTGGAATTATATGAAACTACCACTGTAAAAGAAAGATTGCTTTTTTGGAGATGTCACAGTTTTAACGGCATCCCTACCGAAGAGCAATTCCAGAATCTAATAAATGAGATTAATGAAGAAGAAGAATTGAATGGCCAATCTTATTTATTAAAGCAAATTGAGATAATAACAAATAATCAAACTAATTCGAAGAACTTTCCTCATACTCTTAATTACAACGAAGCATTTGCTGGGACTTTAGATCAAATTTCGATAGCAAAGGCAAAATGTTTCCGTTCTATGGGTCTAAACAATAAGGCTAAAGATCTATTGGCAAATTTATATTATAATGTGGATATTAATAGTGCGATTACAATAATACAGGAATTGTATTTAGACAACGAATATTATTTAGCTACGCAATACTACCAACAGATTGAGAATTATTTTCTTGATCACCCAGAGATTATTTTAGCATATAACGAATTTAACCAACAAGATTTTGAAATTAAGGGGCATTCCTATAGATATGATGTGAATTACATTCTTGGTTTAGGGATTATTTCTTATATAAAATCGAATCAGTTAAAACAAGCACAAAAATCATTTTCCTTTTTAAAAAACTATCAAAATAATTTTGATGCATTTTATCAAGATTATAAGCTTATTAAAGCTAGGAAAAAGATTGGATTAATTACAGATATAGATTTAAAAATTCAGCTTGATAAAGCAGAAAGTATTGTTTGTGCAGTTAAGGCAACATTACTCCAAAAACAAGGGAATTATTCTGAAGCTACAAAACTAATAGATAATGCCATTTCTCTTGATAACTCATCACCTCATTTCAGTGATTCTCAACACAAGTACCTGTTATGGTTTCAATTTATTAAAGCAGATTTATTAGTTAAAATGAAACAATACGATGAAGCCAAAATAATATTAAAGGAGATGAAGAATAGTGCAAGTTTTCCAACATCTTATGGTAGCAATCAAAACAGTAAAGGATTGAATTTAGAGGATTATTCTTTCCTGAAAATAGTTATACGCTATAAAACAAAAGATTACAATGGTGCTCTATTAGGATTGAAAATATTAAAATCAAAAAAAGTTGAAAGGGCTAAATATTATGAGATGGAAGCAAAAATATACAGAATACTAAATGATATAGAGAAAGCAGGAAATGCTGAAAAAAAATACGAACAATTAAAAACCATAAGAAATGAATAAAATATCCACACTTGTTTTTATCTTTTTTATTACTATAAATTACTGCACAGCACAAATTAATTTAAATTTAGGAATACCGAAGGATTTTATTTTAACCGAAAAGGCTGTTTTTTTTGTTGATAAAAACAAAGGAAGTATAGAAACGATGGTTTCCGTTAAGGAGCACCCCATAAGCGCCTCTCATAATACAATAGAAAATGTAATTTACATTATATCTCACCATTACATTTTTAAAGCAGATGGAACCAGTGGCAATATCCTTGATGAGTATCAATATGCAGATATTCTTGAAAAAAAACCTGGCGACCCTATAGACCCTAATTTATACTATTCGCCAAAAGGGGTTAACAAAAATGGTATGGGGTTGTTTACATTTAATAAAGAATTTAGGGAGATATCAATTGTTCAAAACAGACAACTTAATCAGTCTATTAAAGGTATCTCTTCTTTAAATTCAACAGAAATAATAAATAAATATGCTGAATTAGCTAATATTCAACCAGCATTTTTGGTAGATTTTAAAGCCAAAACGGTTAAACCATATAAAATTTATGATCAAAGAGAAACTTTTCCGGGATATTTTAGTTTAGAAGGATATTTAATGGAAATATCCGCAAAGGATAAATCAATTATTTATTACGATCTTAAAACAAAAATAAAAGCAAACAAAGAACCTTTTACGGCTTATAACTATGATTTAAGCACTGTTGAACAATTAAAAAACAAGAGTATATTTTCTCAGACATCTGTTTCTCTATCTGATGAATTATACGCTATGATAGTATTTGTAAATGGTTCGGCAGGAATGGAACGATATACCCTAATGTGCAATAAAAACACAAATAAAATTATTCAATTTTTTGAAGATGAGTATGTTTGGGTGATTCAAAAAAACTGCAATAAAGTTTGGCACGCTTCAAAAAAATCTAAAAAACCTCCCATGCCTAAAACACCGGATTATTCTATACCAAAAGGATTAAAGAAAAAAGAGATAAAAGAGTATACATCGATTAATGCAAAAAAGAGTGTTCAGTTCCAAAAAGATTTACAAGAATGGTCTAAACAACAAATGGAGACTAATATTAAAGTCGTTCTTTATAATGACATTGAGTTAAAAACACCGATTATAGAACATAATTCAAGAATTGGAAGTGCTGGTGTCGTTTATAATGACAGATATTATCTTGTTCATGAATTTGTTGGTACAGTGCTAGGGGGGTATACTATGTATGATTTATCTAATGGAAAAATTGTTTATACAATTGATTTAGACTTTTAGATTAAAAAAACGATTTGCCAATAACTAAGCATATGGCGCGCCGATAGGCCAGCGCTATATGCCTTGTTGACTGATCCGGGGTTTGTAGATAAGGGGGAATTCGGGA
>JAESPT010000463.1 GCA_016765515.1 Sneathiella sp.
CCCGCGACTTCGGATCAGCGCAAATCATCGTGACCGAGACCATGTCCCTCGTAAGGTCCGTATTCACGCCCTTTTTCCAGTTTTCCCCCGCCCATTCATAATGCCCAAGAAGATCCTCTCCGTTGCGGTGATGATCAAATTCAAGCAATGTTGCCCCGGTTTGTTTTGGATTGAGCTGCAAAAGATCAGCACTCCCATCAGATCGCTCAAATACCGGGTGTATTCCAAGCTTTTTGCCAGCGGCTTTGCGAAGCGAGACATCGTCACAATCGAATATCGCCATATAGCCGCCAACACCTTGATTTTTCTCTAAAAATCTATGCACGGCCGTGTTTTCCCGGGTTGGGGCGACAAGTTCGATAAAGGTGCCGTTCACCGCGAACATTGAATTTTCCAAGCCGAAATGATCCAGGATGGATGTGTGACACGGTTTTAGGCCCAAAATACGGGAAAGAGCAGTTTCGTCTTTTCTGATATCAAGGGTCGCAAAGCAGACCTGACGTAACCTGACATAACTGTTATAGGGCATTTTCTCTCCTGAAACCGGTGTTGTTTTTATCATTGTTCAAAAGGGTGTTCGTTTTTCGCCGCCCAGTATGATCGCTAAATATTGTTTGATACACAACTGTTTTATATGAGTTTTGGAAATGGACTAATAGAGTGTATGCTGGATGGGCTAATAACAGTGGAGAGATTACCAAATGCGTTGGGAACAATTAGGAGAACAGAATTGCTCTGTTGCACGGTCTTTATCCGTCTTTGGTGATCGGTGGACCCTTCTTATTTTACGCGACAGTTTTTTGGGTATTAAGCGCTTCGATGATTTTATGGATGATTTGAAATTGTCCCGGACAATTCTCACGGACCGGCTAAATAAACTTGTTGAACATGACGTGTTGATCAAGGTTCCCTACCAGACAAAACCGACCCGCTATGACTATAAGCTGACGGAGAAGGGCCGGGCGCTTCATCCGGTTATTCTCGCCATCGTCCAGTGGGGCGATACATTCTATGCGGAAGACGGAGAGCCACCGGTCCTGCGAACACACAAGAAATGCGGCCATGATTTCCAGGCAATTGTCGTCTGTTCAGAGTGTAGCGAACCGATCAAGCCGCAGGATGTGACGGTGCGGGTTAATCGAAATAGCCCCGCTTACAAGCGGAACGCTTTACAAAAGGCATAAAAAAACCACCAGCCGATCCGATACCCGGTCAGCTGATGGTTCCGTGCTTTATGGTATCAGGCCTTTTGCTGGCGGAGTATTTCCTGCTCTACTGCGTCCATGCGGTCTTTCCCGAAAAACATTTCGTCGCCGACAAAGATTGTTGGACATCCAAAAACGCCCATTTCAACAGATTTGCTCGTATTTTCAATCAACTTGTCTTTGACGTCCTGATCGTTAATCCGTGCCATGATGAGCTCGGCATCAAGGCCCGCGTCTGACAAAGCCTTCGCCATCACTTCAGGATCGCCCATATTCAGGTTTCTCTCCCACATGTCATTGAGGACAGAGTCCAGATATTTATCCAGAAAACCTTCCCTCTGGGCAACGATGGCACCGCGCATCAATTTCACTGTATTGATCGGAAAACTTTCGTTCATGCGGAAATCACTCAGGCCGTGATCGCGAATGAAACGAGCCATCTCAATGCGCAGATAGTCCGGTTTATTCTTCACTTCGTTATAGGTCACAAACGGTGCCTGATTGTTGGTCAGTTTGAAAATCCCGCCAAGCAGAACGGGAAAGTAGTCAAACTTGACGCCTGTGCGTTTTTCAATCCCTGGAACCAGTTTATTGCTCATATAGCTGTTGGGACTGGCGAAATCGAAATGGAAAGATACGTTTACGGTCATGTTTTACCTCTTTTTTTTATAGGTTTGTTATTAGGGTTAAATCGGGTGCTACCAGTTTTCCATCCACGGACGCAGATCGATCTCGAAAGTCCAGGAATCTTTGGGCTGGCTGTGGATATGCCAGTAATTATCGGCAATATGATCGGGATTAAGAATACCGTCCTGATCCTTCATTGCATAGCGATCGGGGAAGTTGGTGCGGATAAAATCCGTATCAATGGCGCCGTCTATAATTGAATGGGCCACATGTATTCCGAGCGGCCCCAATTCTCGCGCCATGGATTGGGCGAGGGCGCGCAAAGCATGTTCGGATCCGGCGAACGCTCCGAAATTGGCGGCGCCGCGGACACTTGCCGTTGCCCCGGTATAAAGGATTGTCCCTGCTGCGCGGTCCCGCATGCGTTTGGCTACTTCTCGGCCGCAGAGGAAGCCTGCAAAACAACCCATTTCCCAGATTTTATAGTATTTACGGGCGGTTTCTTCAAAGATACTAGACGGCACATTGGCGCCGATATTGAACACCAGCACCTCTATGGGACCAATGTCCTTTTCGATGGTCTCGACAAGATCGATAACCTGTTCTTCTTTGCGGGCGTCACATCCAAAAGCGTGCGCCTCTCCGCCGGCCTCTTCAATTTCGCTGACCAAAGACGATAATTTGTCGGCATTCCGCCGAACCACACAAGTGCTAAACCCCTCACGGGCAAACCGTTTGGCAATCGCCCCGCCCGTTGCATCGCCAGCTCCGATTATTAGAGCCACTTTTTTATCCGACATTTCTGCGCCTCACCCTTTGTTATTTACAGTGAGTTTAGTATTTAAACTTACAAATTTCAATGAGAGAATTTTGCGACCGGAATGACGGTGATGGGATTTATCGGGTGGAGACGGAAGCAGCGTCAGGCCGCCGTTTAAAGACACCCCAAACAAGCGAGAGACGCACTCTTCTAGCGTCTCTCTCTTCACTGAAAACCTTGCTTTCGCGGGGTTTTTTATTGCCCGTTTTTGGTTTGATGCACAGCAAACTACGGATCTAACTAAATCGGTCATTTGACTGCTGCAGTATAGAAACTGTCCAGATGCTTGTTAGTTAAACAGAATATGATCCTTTAGTGCTAGTCCTTTGAAAATTAACCATATTTCTCTGATCCACCGACACACGCACCGCGTTAAAATTCGCAGAAAACGGCAGGTTTCTGGGAAAGCGTCTTAATCGCAGTTTCTTCAAGTTGACAAAATTTTCGTTCCTCTTTAATTAAATAATAACCAAATTAAAAATCGGATAGCGCGTGTCTTGATCGGTAGAATGAACCCTTCAGTAATCAAAAACACATTGTGTCGCACACGCGCTTGATACTTGGGGAAATAAAGATGTTGAATAATGCCAAAATATTACTTGGCGTAATCGGGGTGTCCCTCTGTGCGTTCACAGCCAACGCTGACACATTACGTATTGATGTGGCGCAGGGCATCAATGTAAATCGTTTCTCCCAAGATGAAAATTATAATGATTACGGTATACATACAAATGGTGGCATTAAGGTCATGTTTGGATTTGATATGACGGCGCTGAATGATCTTGGGTCCTCTGTGACAATTAACAGTTTTTCTTTTTCAGCCTTTGTGTACGG
>JAESPT010000464.1 GCA_016765515.1 Sneathiella sp.
CAATCGCCAATGATTTCGCCGTTGGGGAGGCTGACGTCCAGGTGACCATGAGAGCCTTTTGCGCGGCAAGCGGTGAGATCACGGATCTTGTAACCCTCCGCGCTCTTCAAGGGCTCGCCCCCAAGGCCAACCTTGACTAAGTGACAAGAGAAGATAAAGTTATCCGAAATAAATATAAAGATTGATGGATACGGGGCTTAAGCCTGGAACATCAACAATAGAAAGGTCGCACTATGTCCCTCCCCCAATCCATTCGAAACCGCTTAAAATTGCCGGCTATTGCGGCCCCGATGTTTCTTGTGTCTGGCCCTGAATTGGTTATCGCAACGTGCAAATCAGGTGTTATCGGTTCTTTTCCGGCAATGAATGCACGAACAAGCGCCGAATTTGCGGATTGGATGAAACAGATTGAGGCCGCAACCGGACCCGAGACAGCCCCCTATGCGGTTAATTTTCCGCTCTCCCGCATGAAGGGCGGCGGGCTTGATGCTTATCTGGAGATTTGCCGCGACTATAAAACACCGATCATAATTACCAGTGTTGGCAGTCCAAAAGCCATCGTTCCAATCGTTCATGACTGGGGCGGCTTGGTGTTTCATGATGTCACCACAGTTCATCATGCCAAGAAAGCGGCTGATGCTGGGGCCGATGGTTTGATTTTAGTGTGTGCTGGCGCGGGCGGACATGGCGGCGCGGCGACACCTTTCGCATTGGTGGAACAAGTCCGCAGCTTTTTTGACGGAACCATTATCGTCGCCGGTGCCATTTCCACCGGGCGCGCCATTCGCGCGGCAGAAATATTAGGGGCAGATCTTGCGTATCTTGGCACGCGCTTTATTGCGACGACGGAAGCCATGGCCGAAGACGCTTATAAGGATATGATCCTCTCAGAGGAAACCAGCGATATTGTCTATACCAACGCCATCAGCGGACTACCTGCAAACTTCATGCGCTCGTCGTTAGAGACTGTCGGTCTGGACGCGGACAATCTGCCTGAACCTCATGGTCCTTTCCAACCCAACCTCCCCGGCGGTATCACTGCCTGGAAATCCGTGTGGAGCGCGGGACAAGGGGTTGGCCTCATTGATCATTCCCCAACAACGGCTGAGCTTGTCGATCAACTCATCTCAGAATATCAAGCAGCTCGCGAAACACTATAAGGCGCCACCGGAGTAGAGGATTATTCGACATGACGATAACCGCCCCTAAAGAAGCGGACATATTAGGCAGGGTAAAAGACTTTGCGCTCACCCATATCACGCCGCGTCGTCATGAATTGATCACGGCGACTGAATTCCCCAAGGACTTGTGGGAAGCGTTTTCAGAAAGCGGGCTAGCCGGATTATCGGTCCCTGAGGAACATGGTGGATATGAAGCCAGCTATCAGACCCTATCCACCGCCGCCCATCTCCTTAATCTCTATGGCGGTGTGCCCGGTGTGACAATGGTATTTATGGCTCATTGGCAATTTACCAAATTGCATATTGTTGGCGACGCTTCCCCGGCAATGCAGCGACAGCTTCTCCCTCTAATTAAGGATGGAAAGACAACTCTTTGTGTTGCAATTTCGGAACCAGGCGCAGGGGCTCATCCCAAACATCTTAAAACCACAGCACAACGAAACGGGGATGAATTCATTCTCAATGGCGAAAAGACTTATCTGACCAACGGCCCCCTTGCCGATTTCTTTATTGTTTTAGCCATAACCGAAGAGAAAAAGGGTCGAAAGGCTTTCAGTGCCATTCTCGTACCTGCTGATACAAACGGCTTTCAACGGACTGACGGCGTTACAATCGACTTCCTGCATCCGTGTCCCCACGGCGGTATCAAACTTGAAAACTGTCGAGTACCCGTGACTAATCTTATCGGTATTGAAGGGGACGCCTTTGAACGGACATCCCTTCGCATGCGGGCAATCGAAGATGCTGCGGGAGCCGCGGGCCAGGTTGGTTCTTTTTCTCGATTGCTCGACGATATTACCCCTGCCCTTTCAGTTGAACATGCTACCGAGTTGGGGAGTATATCCACTCAGATTCTGGCTCTCGATGTCGTTGCCAGAAAACTGGCAAAATTAGCGGATATCACTGGAAATGACGTACAAACACTATTGGAATTACAGTTAGGATTTCGACAGATTAGCAGGTCCTGCGACGACACATTGCAAAAGCTATTGGAATCTGTCTCCGAAGAATTTAAGCCGGAAACAACTCTTCTCGCGCGCGATATTACCAAATTTCAGAGCATTGCCAATAATGCCAGTCAAGCAAGGCTCGCAAAAATTGGATTAGAGGCCCTGAAAGAATCGGATGCACGACAATAGTATTATTCAACCGCCAACATCGCCGCTAAAAGAAACAGTCAAAACTGACCAAGATGTCAGCTTTTTTGAAATATGTTAATGGTTCCAGTAACTTCCCATATCCCATGTCATTGTTGATAAAACGGAATAATCCGAACTAGAAAATAAACAATCGCCATTTATATTAGTAAGTTGTAAGAATAAAACCACCGGATTAGTGGTTAATTTCTTAGTAGTAGTATTTAAGTATGATCGATAGGCATAGCCTGGACATTTCATCAGCAATATCTGATATTGAAAAAAAACGCCAAAAAGGATTTTCAACTCTTGGCGCAATAGTTGCTGGAATAACAAGTGGTTTCCATATTGCAGGGACTGCCATTTTTTCGCTCAAGCCCTTTGCTGACAATCTACAAATTCTTGCCCAATATTCAGAAAAGACGCTGTTTCCTGACAGTGACGCGTTTTTACGGGCTGTATCGAATGCTTATGCGTCAAAATCCTTTTTAGACGACACCGTCTGGCATAGCTGTGTCAAGGCGACAAATCAGGGGCAAGACATTAATTTTGTCGGACGCATGATATACGACAGCAAACAGATTCCCCTTGGTTATTTAATCCTCTGGAATAACCACCCAATTGAACTTGATACTCTTGCGCTAAATTTTCTGTCCCTTATTGGATTGAGTATCGACACTCACTTCGAGAAATATGGAAGCTATGATGGGAGGACAGATCTTTCTGAAGCATTTGAAGCAATTGATGACGGCATAATCGTTTACGATCAAGATGATTATGTGGTTGCTTACAATGGCAAACAACAAGAATTGTTTCCCTCATTTGCAAGTCATCTAAAAATTGGAGTTGCTTACGAAGAATTATTAAGAAAACAATCTGATGTCGGGCAGATTTCCAAGGCTATCGGGCGAGAAGAAGAATGGATACAAGAGAGAAAATCTCTCCTCAAAAAACATAACTACTCAACCGAACAGGAGTTTGAGAACGGACGCACCATGAGACTTACTCACTACCGTACCCAATCAGGCGGTAGTGTAGCTGTTCGTACAGATATAACTGAGCTGGTTCAAGCCAAACGGCAATCAGCAAAAAATGAAAAACAGGTTCGGGCGGTACTGGAACTTAATCCCGATGCCATAATTGTTCAGGCTGATGGCGTTACAGTCTATGCCAATCAAAGAGCAATTGAGATATTTGCCGCAGATTCCGCAGAAGCCATCTTAAACGTGCCTGGTCTGAGTTTTGTACATCCGGATGAGAGAGATACAATTCTCAGATACCGTAACCGGATTATTTCTGGTGAAAATTCTTCACACAAATTCGAAACCCGGCATTTGCGCATGGATGGCACAGCATTTCATAGTGAAATGAACATCGGATCGGTAAGCTGGAAAGGACGCCCCGGGACCATTAATATAATCCGGGACATCACGGCTCGAAAAGAAGCAGAAGCCGCTATCCTGCGACAGGATGAAGAAATGACGTTAGCCCAGCAATTGGGTTGCATAGGGCATTGGCGGTTGACATTAGCGACAAACAATCTGGAGTGGTCAGATGAGCTTTATAACATTTACGGTCTTGATAAAGAAACGACAAACCTGACCGTAGATTTTGCTCACTCAAGGAAACCTCGTGAAGATGCTGCCAATTTTTCCAAAATGGTTGAAGGGTTCCTTAAAGGAAAGCGAGCAACCGACTTTGAGTATCGTATCATTCGCAGCGACGGTGAAATCAGAAACTTGCGCGGTAGTATCAAGCCTGACTATGACAATGACGGAAATGTAATCTCTGTTTTCGGCGTTTCTCAGGATGTAACCGCTCAAAAAGAGGTAGAGCGAGCCCGGGATGCCAGCAATGAACGATTTAAGGATTTGGCCGAGCTAGGTGCGGATTGGTTTTGGGAGATGGATGCAGAATTACGCTTTTCCTATTTTTCGGATCGCTTGCATCGGGTTACAGGGCAAAGTACAGATCGTTATATTGGGAAAACGCGCGAAGAAATAGGCCAGGGAACAATCAATGATGAACGCTGGATGCAACATTTGGAAGACTTAGGAAATCATCGCCCTTTCAAAAATTTCCGCTACACCCACTTCTCCGAAACGGGCCAGGAGTTTTTCTGGAAAATTTCAGGAAAACCAATTTTTTCCCAAAATGGAACTTTTCAAGGATATCGGGGCACGGGTACAGATATTACCGCCCAAACCCTTATGAAAGAAAAACTGAACCAATCTCAGAAAATGGAAGCGGTCGGCCAACTTACCGGAGGGGTTGCCCATGATTTCAATAATCTTCTCGGCGTTATTCAGGGCAATGCGGAACTTTTACTGGAAACGGCCGCTCACCTATCGAATAAGGAAAAAGGATTTCTGGAAGCCGTTATAAAAGCCACCGGCCGCGGGGCGGAGCTCACGCAGAGTATGTTGGCATTTTCACGGAAACAGTCTCTTGTCCCTAAAACCATCTATCTGGATAAACAAATTCAGGATATGACGAAAATCCTCCAACGCACATTAGGACAGGCAATTTCTGTCAAGGTAACCCACCAGGATAATCTATGGGCCTGCACAGCTGATCCTGGACAGGTGGAAAATGCTCTTCTCAATTTATCCCTGAATGCGCGCGATGCCATGCCTGATGGCGGTACGTTATCCATCGAGACAAGTAATGTGTATCTTGATGATGAATATACAGAAGCCCTGACGGGACTGATCCCAGGCAGATATTTATTGTTAGCCGTCAGCGACACCGGCACAGGTATTTCCACCAAAGATCTGGAACATGTTTTTGAACCCTTCTTTACCACAAAAGACGTTGGAATGGGGACAGGACTAGGGTTAAGCATGGTTTATGGCTTTGCCAAACAATCCGGTGGCCACGCCACTATATATTCTGAAATTGGGTATGGCACGACCGTAAAAATCTATTTGCCGCAAACGGATCACCTGGAAATAACACAGAAAAAAACGGCCCACTTGGATTTCAAGTCAGATGGTGAGGTAATTCTGGTGGTCGAAGATGATCCAGATATGAGATCTCTGACTGTCGCTTTGCTCACCAATATGGGATACACCGTCAAATCAGCTGAAAATGGCCCCTCAGCGCTTCTCGAACTAAAGAATATTCCACATCTGGACATCCTGTTAACGGATCTGGTTCTACCGGGCGGAATAAATGGTGTGGAACTTTCTCACAAAATCAAGGCACATATACCCACAGTAAAAATCCTGCTTATGTCTGGATATACAGAAAGTGCTTTTTCCAACAAGGATCTTAACAACGAGAATACCACCCTCCTGCAAAAGCCCTTCCGGCGCGCTGACCTGGCAGAAAAGCTCTTGCTGGTCTTAGACAAAGTTTCTTAAATTCATCCCTGAATTGCCGTAATCCAGTAGAGTTTAACCCCGAAGGATCAAAGGGTGCTTTTGTTGTGCCGGATTATTCTGCGTAAACTGTCGTCATAAGAATACCCAACGCTTAATTCAATTTACCAATAATTTTCTAATGTATAAAAGAGTACCCTTGCACACTCAGAAACGGGCGCATTGCATTAGAGACAGCAAGAAAAGCGCCGCCGAAAGACAGCCACAGTGAAATTCATTTGATGGCCGGCTTCGGTTTTTTGCTGCCTAATAATGATCGATATGTTTCACAGCCATCTTTAAAAAATGGAAAATAACCGGTGATGCGGTTTTTGAGCTTCGACTAAACAATACTGAGATACGTATACAATCGCACCACCGGCCAAGTCTGGTACTCGAACAGGTTGGTCGCGCGCTTTTTGAAGTGACGTGCTTTCGGACGAATAATCGGTGTCCATTTTTTGAAAGCACTTGGTCGAGACAGGCTTACACATCCATTGCAACTGCTGCCGCTCTCCGGGTTTCCCCTAACGGAAGACTCATTATTACAAATCCGATTGGATTGCAGATCCGGTGAAAAAAAGGAAAAATGCCCCTGCCTACAGGTGTCTCTGACACACCTCTCATGCATGAGAGGATTATATAGGAATGCGACACTGCCCGTTCAAGGGGTAAGATTATATTTATATTCTCCTGCATTTTTTCTATTTGCAGAAATCCGAGCGCTCCTCCTATCATAGGAAAAAAAGAAAATGGCAGGAGGCTATGCATGAACACCTTTATCGGCCCTGAAAAAAATGTAACTTTCGGACATTTCAACGAACCCATTGGACCTGTGAATTACCAAGACTTTGCTCTTCGCAACGCTGTTCGTGACAGGCTCGGGGCAAATGAAATTGAAAAACAATTTGTGCATTTTCATTTTCTGGGACTGGCATCACAACAGTTTATTGCTGGCTGCTCCCTGTCCTACGCCAATCAGTCAACAACGGTTTTCTTCTATCTGTTTGATCGTAAAACCGGAGAAATTCTGAAACGCGGATGTCGCATTGGTGAAAATGATATTGGAAATTTCAGCCTCAATCCAGACGATGGATCGACTCATCTGCAAGGCAGAGCGCTGGATGTACGTTTCACATTTGATCCGGCGCATTTAAAAAAAGAAATTGAGGTTAGCCTCGACGACATAAAAGTCCTCCATATGACATTCCAAGAGAAAACTCCGGACTTTGAGACCCTTCGTTTGTGCACCCCCACGGGCCCCAGTGGCTGGACCTATTGTCAAAAGGTGGCCGGTCTGCAGGCTGAAGGAGAATTATTTCATAACGGTCAACGGTATGATTTGCGAGAAATTGGCGCTTATGCCCACCATGATTTCACTGCAGGATTTTTAAGACAGGATACATTCTGGAACTGGGCCTGCCTTACTGGGCAGGATGACGCGGGTAATGTTCTAGGCCTCAATTTATCAAACGGTGTCAACGAAACAGGGTTTTCAGAAAATGTCATTTGGCTGAACGGAAAGCGCGAAAATGCCGGTCTCATCAGTTTTGACTATGATCTTGATGATCTGAGCAAGCCTTGGAAAATTTCTTCAGAGAGTGGCCGCCTTAATCTAACCTTTAGATCAGAGGGCCAATATGCGGCTCAGAACAAATCCTGTCCCCTGCCCTTCGATTTCCATCAACTTTTTGGATCTTTTGAAGGCACTCTTCGGTTGGAATCCGGTGACATTATTCGAATTAACGATATCCCAGGCTTTTGTGAACGGCAATATGCTGTCTGGTGGAAATAAAGGGTTTCCCTGCGGTATCCCGTTTCAATTCACTAGACAGATTATCCTTAATCCTTGACTATAGGGGGTATAATAAAAAAGGAACATGGGTGTCCATAATAAATATGATACGGGAAAACCGTACCCTACAAGGCGTCTGCTGGATGATCCTTACCAGCTTTTTATTCGTCGCCATGACTGCTATCGTCCGCCACTTAGGATCTAGCATGCCAGCCGTTGAAG
>JAESPT010000465.1 GCA_016765515.1 Sneathiella sp.
AGGAACTCCAGCTCCGCTTTAACGCCCAAAGATTTTTCCAGGATTGAAACCAGGCCCATTAACGGTTCCGATCGATGGTTCCCTATATTGTAAACACGATAAGGTGGTGTTTCTGTATTCTCACTAATTGGAGCCGCTTCTAGCACCTTTATGATACCGCTGACAATATCATCAATATAGGTAAAATCCCGTTTCATATCACCGTTATTGAAAATCTTGATGGGTGTCCCTTTCAACATGGCATCAGAAAAAAGCCAATAGGCCATATCGGGCCGCCCCCAAGGACCGTAAACTGTAAAGAACCGTAATCCGGTTGTCGGAATCCTGTATAAATGGCTGTAACTATGGGCCATCAGTTCATTGGATTTTTTGGTCGCTGCATAAAGGGATATAGGTTTATCAACAGATTGATCGACCGAATAGGGCAGTTCCTTGTTTCCTCCGTATACTGAGCTCGAGCTGGCATAGACCAAATGTTCCAGCTTTTCGAGATTTCGGCAATATTCCAGAATCGACAGAAAGCCTGAGAGATTGGATCTGGCATAATCAAAAGGATGGCTGATGCTATAGCGAACCCCAGCCTGAGCGGCAAGATGCACCACTTTGGTAATATTCTGAAATCTGCCAAGTGAGACGGTCAACTTTTCCGTGTCAGCAATATCCAACTCTAAAAAAGTAAAATTCTCAAAAGATGTCAGTTGAGCCAGTCGTTTATGTTTTAATGTAACATCATAGTAACTGTTCAGGTTATCAATGCCGACAACCTCTTCGCCTGCCTCCAGCAAAGTTTTGGAAACATGCATTCCAATAAAGCCAGCAGCGCCGGTTACAAGAACAGTCATTTTATACGCCTTACCCAATATTGCCGTTTAATACGTTCAAAAGCACTTATTACACGTAAATGTCAAAAAATAATTACACGAAATATTATTTCTAAATGTCAGCACTATTGACCCTTTTTGCTTATGATGCTATTTTTCATATATTATAAAATGTAGATTTGAGGTACGGGAGTGAGATATGTCGCTAGCTGAGGTTTCCTTAAACGACAAATATGAGCTTGAAGAAGGCCGTGTTTTCCTGACAGGCATTCAGGCTTTGGTTCGATTGCCGCTGATGCAAAAAGCCAGAGACCGTGCCGCAGGCCTAAATACAGCGGGTTTTATATCCGGATATCGAGGCTCTCCTCTTGGGGGTTATGATCAGGCTCTTTGGAAAATTCGCCCTCTCTTAAAAGAGAATGACATCCATTTTGAACCAGGCGTAAATGAAGACTTGGCGGCGACAGCTGTATGGGGAAGCCAACAGCTTAATATGTATAAAGGCGCCAACTATGATGGTGTTTTCAGCCTCTGGTACGGAAAAGGACCGGGTGTTGATCGCACGGGCGATGTATTTCGCCATGCAAATTCGTGCGGAACCTCAAAATTTGGCGGTGTTCTGGCCTTGGCAGGAGATGACCACGGTATCGTCTCCTCCACTGTTGCCCACCAAAGCGAACATGGATTTATAAGCTGGATGATGCCAGTCCTTCATCCAGCGAGCGTTCAGGAAGTCCTTGATTACGGTCTCATTGGTATTGAGATGTCTCGCTTCTCGGGCCTTTGGGTTGGATTTAAGTGCATATCCGAAACCATTGAAGGCGGTGCGTCTGTATATGTCGGGCCCGACCGGGTTAAAATTACCCGCCCAGAAATTGAGCTTCCTCCCGGGGGCCTCAATATTCGCCCCAATGATAGCCGGTTCGATCAGGAAGTCCGCCTGAATGAACATAAAATCTATGCCGCTCGCCAGTTTGCGCGGGTAAACAACCTTGATAAAGTTGTAATGGATTCGCCAAAACGTCGATTTGGTATCGTCACCACCGGTAAGGCCTATCTGGATGTCCGCCAAGCCCTGCGGGACCTTGGAATTGATGACGCCCTTGCTGCCGATATCGGGTTGACTGTCTATAAAGTTGGCATGCCCTGGCCGCTGGATCCTGACGGTGTACGAGAATTTGCCGAAGGCCTGGAAGAAGTTCTGATCGTTGAAGAAAAACGGGCGCTAATTGAAAATCAGATGAAGGAACAGCTTTATAACTGGGATACGGCTGTGCGTCCGCGCATCATCGGGAAATTTGATGAAGAAAAGAACCAAATTTTCTCCTCCACAGGAGAACTAACTCCTGCTGTCGTCGCCCGGGTTATCGCCGCTCGTATTCGCCGTTTTTACACGTCTGACTCCATCGAAAACCGTTTGGCATTTCTGGATAAAAAAGAGCAGCAGCTCAATCAGTCTCCCTCTAAAATAACCCGAACTCCCTTCTACTGTTCTGGTTGTCCCCACAATATCTCCACCGTTGTCCCAGATGGCAGCCGTGCCGTTGCTGGAATTGGCTGTCACTACATGGTGACGTGGATGAACAGGAATACCAACGAGTTCACACAGATGGGCGGCGAAGGTGTGCCTTGGGTGGGCCAGCACCATTTCACCGACGAAAAACACATTTTCGCGAATTTGGGAGATGGGACCTATCACCATTCCGGTCTTCTTGCCATCCGCCAATCCATTGCGGCAAAAGTAAACATCACCTACAAAATTCTCTATAATGATGCAGTCGCCATGACCGGTGGCCAGCCACTTGATGATCAATTGACCCCTTGGCAGATTGCTCAGCAGGTTGCCGGTGAAGGCGCAAAAGTTATCCGGATTGTCACGGATGAGCCGGATAAATATCCGTCTGGAACCGCCTGGCCTAAAGGGACCACAATTCATCACCGGGATGATCTGGATAAAATCCAGAAATCCTTGCGCGAAGTCGAAGGAGTAACGATCCTTCTCTATGATCAAACCTGCGCCGCAGAGAAACGCCGCCGCCGCAAACGCGGAACTTTCCCTGATCCAGCGAAACGGGTCATCATAAATGATCTTGTGTGTGAAGGCTGCGGAGATTGTTCCGTAAAATCAAACTGCATTTCCGTTGAACCTCTGGAGACTGAATTCGGTCGCAAGCGCTCCATCAATCAATCCAGCTGTAATAAGGATTTCTCCTGCGTAAAGGGATTTTGCCCCTCCTTTGTAACCATTGAAGGCGGTCAACTTCGAAAATCTGGAGGAAGTGCTTCGTCTGATCCGGCTGTGGATATTCCTCTTCCTGCACCTATCGACCTAGATAATCCTTATCGTATTCTCATTACTGGAATTGGCGGGACAGGCGTCGTAACCATCGGCGCGTTAATGGGAATGGCGGCCCATTTGGAGAACAAA
>JAESPT010000466.1 GCA_016765515.1 Sneathiella sp.
TGGCTCCTGACTGGTTTGGCAATCCTCCCCGCTATATGGTGGCTCATCAGACTAACACCTCCAGCCCCCAAAATTATCAAATTTCCCGCCATACAATTTCTGCTTCACCTTCACAAAGATGAAAAGAGTACAGACTCTATTCCCTGGTGGCTCCTTATTCTACGTCTGTTGATTGCTGCATTAATCATCATTGGACTTGCCGCTCCAGCGCTCAACTTACCAACCACGGGCAAACGTGACGGGCCTGCAGTCCTGATTGTCGACAATGGATGGACGAGTGCCCCAAGCTGGAAACAACGTGAGGCAACACTCAAAAAGCTGGTCCAGGATCTTTCAAGCCAGCAAAGGCTTATTTATATCATTCCAACAGCGGCAGGTTCCGCCGAAGAAAAAGTGCCCTTTCTCCTTCTCAAGCCAGAAAATGCTTCCAGTCTAGACTTGGATCTCAATCTCAAACCTAAATCCTGGAGCCTGAACCGCGATAAAATCTCCTCGTTGCTCCCAAAATTCAAAAATATGGAAGACATTGAGTTCTTCTGGTTGTCTGATGGGCTTGTTGCAAATGCGGACCTTGAAAAAGTAGAATTACTCCTCTCGAATATTGCCGATATTGGTCCTCTAACAATCTATCGGGATGATACTAAGATCGCGCCCCACGTAATTGGGACGCCCGCAATCAGCAACAATAGCCTTTCTGTACCAGTTGTTCGGGCTACGGGAAGCAGGAACGATCACGGAACCCTCATCGGCAGGGCAGATAATGGTAAAATACTGCTTCAAAAACCCTATTCAATTGATCAGGGCAAAGACTCCGTTAACCTATTAATTGATCTACCCAGTGAAATCAGAAATGACATTGCACAGTTTGAGATAAAAGGCACAAACAGCGCCGGGGCTCGGTTTTTACTGGATAATCGGTGGCAACGCCGCGAAATTGGCCTTGTGGCTGATGTTGTGGAAAATTTGGGTCAGTCTCTTTTAAGCGAAACACACTATTTGGAAAAAGCGCTTACTCCCTATTATGACATTCGAAAGACAGCGCTTGACGATCTTTTGAAAAGCACCGTCTCCCTGATCGCCCTTGGCGATGTGGCTGCTTTTTCGGCAAAAATGAGTGCTAATCTCAAAAGCTGGATTAGCAAAGGCGGTGTCCTGATACGTTTCTCAGGACCAAAGCTTGCCAACTCTCATACAGACCTGACACCGGTTGAATTACGATCTGGCAATCGAAATCTGGATGGCAGCATGTCGTGGAGCACCCCCGCCGCTCTGGGTCCAATGCCAAAAGGCAGTCCATTTGCAAATTTGACCATAGATCCGGATATAAAAATAAATAAACAAGTTCTGGCAAATCCTTCAGCCATTTTGAACAACAAAACCTGGGCACGACTGGAAGATGGTACGCCTTTGGTAACAGCCGATAAGCGCGGTAAGGGCTGGATTATCCTATTTCACACAACCGCGACAACCAGTTGGTCCGATCTTGTCCTCTCCGGCCTATTTGTTGAAATGTTGCGTGAAATCGGGCATTTGGGAACGATTAACAACACGGGAATATTGGCGAAAAAACATCTCCCTCCGCTTGATTTACTCGATGGATTTGGCAATTTTGAAGGCCGTATTCAAACGGCTAAACCCCTCGATACCGCTATCAATGACATGAGCAGTCCGATACAGGATCACCCCGCCGGTTTTTATGGAAACAATGAGTATAAAATCGCCCTCAATATCGGACCCGGTCTGGAAACATATGAGACAATAGATTATTCAAGAATTCCAGGCAGCCACAAGTCTTATACCGTTTCCCCCATTATTTCCTTGCAGGCTCCCTTGCTTGTCGGTGCACTTTGCCTGATTTTACTGGATATTTTAATCGCACTTTTCTTGCAAGGGCGTTTTTCCAAATCATCAACATACTGGAATTTCAAAAGTATATGGATTTTGATCCCCTTAGTGATTTTCTTTGGATTAACAAATCTCCGCAATGGATATGCAGAAGAAAGTATACAACGATTACTGCAAGCAACGCTGGAGACAAGACTTGCCTATGTTCTGACCGGTGATACGTCTGTTGACCGCATGAGTGAAGCAGGGCTTCGGGGGTTGAGTGAACAGTTGCGGCGCAGAACCGCAATCGACGCAGCGAACCCCCTCGCCGTCAATATTGAGACCAATGAGCTTATTTTTTTCCCAATGATTTATTGGCCGGTTACGGCTGATTTCCCGACAATCAGCGATACAGCCATCAGTAAAATCAACAATTATCTGAAGGGCGGCGGAACAATATTATTTGATACCCGCGATCAATATTCTACGGGTAATTTTGGAACAAACAGCTCAGGGAGCCCAGAGGCTGCAAGACTACGTAACATGCTACTGAGATTGGATATTCCCAATCTATCCTCCGTTCCCGTTGATCATGTCCTCACCAGAGCATTCTACCTCATGCAGAGTTTTCCCGGCCGATACAGCGACGGCGAGCTTTGGATTGAAAATACGAATAATGCCGTCGGAAATGACGGCGTCGCTTCTGTGCTGATTGGCAGCAATGACTGGGCAGCGGCCTGGGCAACTGATGCCAATGGACGGCCGCTGGCTGCTGTTATTCCTGGCGGAAAACGACAACGCGAGATGGCAACACGTTTTGGTATAAACTTGGTCATGTATACGCTTGCTGGGAATTACAAAGCGGATCAGGTTCACATTCCAACAATTTTGGAAAGGCTGGGGCAATGAGCGCGTCGCTTCAGTTTTATGACCTCCAGCTCGCCCCGATAATACCCGTGCTCTGGTTTCTTATTCTTTGCGTAATTTCAACAATAATTTTGCTCGTGGCCCTCTTGCGAAAAGGCCGAGGCGCCTTCTACCGCTTTCTTTTACTCTTCGCTCTTCTTACTGTCTTAGCAAACCCGTCACTGGTGTCAGAAACCCGGAATTACCTCAATGACACGGTGTTGATTGTTGTTGATGAGACTGAAAGTCAAAAATTCGGTGACCGGACGTCACAAACACGAGAGGCTTTGGAGAGAACTCTTGCAAAATTGCAATCCTTTCAAAACCTGGACATCAGAACCATTACTGTAAAAAACAAACCTGCAACGAACTCTGAAATTGATGAAGGGACGAAATTATTTGCAGCGCAAGAAAATTTGCTGAAATCAATTCCTCAATCACAGTTAGCTGCGACTATTTTGATCACTGACGGTCAGGTTCACGACATTCCCTCGCCTGCAGCAAACCAGCAAAAGAACGCCAGCCCTATCCATGTCCTGCTGACAGGGAACGAGAAAGAAAAAGACCGGGTTCTAATCGTCGAAAATTCTCCGCCATACGGCATTGTGAACAAATCGGTCACTGTAAAACTAAAAGTTATTGATCAAAACGAAACAGCTCTGCCAAAAACGGTTATCGTGACTGCGAAACTGGATGGGAATATTATTCAACAAACAGCGCTTCAGACAGGGATATCCGGAGAATTGGATATCGTAATTCCTCATGGTGGTCAGAATTTTATTGAAATTCGAACAGAACCTTTAAACGGTGAAATCAGCGAAGAAAACAATGTTGCATTCCTGACAGTAAACGGCATCAGGGATCGATTAAAAGTCCTTCTGGTGTCCGGTGAGCCTCATATGGGAGAGCGTGGGTGGCGGAATATTTTAAAGTCAGACCCTTCTGTTGACCTTGTTCACTTCACTATCCTCCGCCCCCCTGAAAAACAGGACGGGACACCGATCAATGAACTTTCCCTGATCCCGTTTCCAATTGCAGAACTTTTTGAAAGAAAATTAGCCGAATTTGATTTAATCATCTTTGACCGATATCGCAGGCGAGGTGTCCTGGCGCCAACATACCTTCGAAATATTGTGAAATACGTTGAAAATGGAGGTGCACTTCTTGAGGCCGCAGGGCCTTCTTTTGCGACACCTCTCAGTCTCTATCGAACCCCCCTCTCCACCATATTGCCGGGCCGCCCGACCGGAACAGTTTATGAACAAGGCTTTATCCCCGATTTAAGCAAAAAAGGCATGCGCCATCCGGTTACAGCCCAGTTATCAACCATAGAAGAACAATCCTCGTGGGGGCGGTGGTTTCGTATGATTGATGCGGACCCGACAGCGGGGAACGTTTTGATGACTGGACCAGAA
>JAESPT010000467.1 GCA_016765515.1 Sneathiella sp.
CAATGGCCGCCAGGTTAAAGGGAGCGGCATCATGCCTCGCCGCAAAATTCTGCCCCGTGGAAAGGGCTTGAATTTGTTCCTTGAGATCAGAAAAGGGATGAGCCTGAGGCGTTGTCATTGCGAAATTAGCGTCCTGTTCTTTCGTCTGTTCCAAATACAAAGCTAGAGTAAATAAAATAGAACAAAACGAGAACATTTCAAGGAAAAGATTTCACGGAAATATATCAGTATTTTAAAAAATGTTATTTTTCAATGCGTTGGCGATTTTGTGAAACGTGAATGAACAAGAACACGCTTAGGCGGTAATGGTCTGTCAAAGGACGGCAGGGGTTATTCAAGGCGTCCAAAAAACGTCATTCTCGCCGATTCGGAGAGGGCGATACCAGGTTCGGAATTATAGGCGAGAACCGTCAACATCCGTGTGCGGGAGCCCTCAACCGGTGCGACACGGTGGATGGCGTTACGCCCCCGAAAGAGGACAAGGGTGCCCGCATCCATCTTCAGTTTTTCAGGTCGTATATCACCGTTCAAGATTTTCTCGACACCCTCGAAATTCATTTCACCTTTGTCTGCGTCCCGCATGCCGCCGACATATTCGAAAGCACCGCCTTCTTCAGGTTCCTGAATCATTAGAGTGATGGCGAAAGAGGAATTGTCGAAATGCCACCCCAGTTCTTGCCCGGTTTCGGCATAGTGGAGGTTTATGGAGGAGAGAGGGTCCGCATATTCATAGAGGGATGTTTCATCCAAAACGCGGCACAGAAAGTCGCGAAAAACCTCAGAGTCATAGAGCGTCCGCAATGGTGAATTTGCCGGGATGACATCATCGGTGATACATCCTTTGGACGAGACCACGAGGCGATTGCGCGTGTGATCCGCCGGATAGTCTTCATCTGAAGGTGTCAGATAGACGTTATGCTCCTGACGGCAAAAATAGGCGCGATGTTTCTTATCCTCACCTTCCCGCCGGATGAGCTCTACAATCTCTGGCTTGAGAAAGTGGCGCATGACGATAACGCCGGTTCGATTGAGGGTCTGGTGACATGCAGATTGAAATTCCTGATCCGATAGCGGATAGTTTTCCGTATTTACAATTGTTTTAATGTCCATCGGTCGCGTTTCCCAAAATTGATTGAGCCGCCGCAACCACGGTTCGCACTCATCGCCAGATCAAGAAGCCGCTCTCCTGTTCCTATCGAATATTTCCAAGAGATGCTTCAACGTGACACCAACAGTATCCAAACCTCATCCGTATGGAAACAAATTTCCTCTGCCGTAGATACCCCATCAGAATTTAATGTAACAGAGATCTCGGCTGGATATCATGACGGGCTTCATATTTTGACAGCCAATCCATGAAATGATCGGCGGCAAGGGGTTCTTTGATGAAGTATCCCTGTGCCCGCTGGCAGTCAAATTCTTTGATGGCGCGTAACTGCTGTGCCGTTTCAACCCCTTCCGCAATAACCGGAATGTCCAGCGAATTGGCCAAAGTGATGATAGATCGACAGGTTGCATCCGCCTTGGTGGATTGGCCAATTTTTTCAACGAAAGATCGATCAATCTTTAAAGAGGAGACCGGGAGGTCAATGAACCGTTGAAAGGAAGAATAGCCAACACCAAAATCATCGATGGCTATTTTACAGCCAAGTTGATGCAGCTGCAACAGATGACGAATTAAGAGAGTTGGATCCGAATAGGATGCGGTTTCCGTCACTTCTATTTCCAGAACGTCTGGCGATAGTGAATATTTTTTGAGGGTCTCCCTAATAAAGGAGACTGTATCTGCCCGGCAAATCTGCACGGGAGACACATTAACAGCGACCGGTATCAGGATTTTGTGTTTGTTTTTCCAGGCTCTTATCTGGGCACAGGCTGTATCCAGAACCCACTCGCCGATTGGAATAATATCCCCGGACTGCTCTGCCATTGGGATAAAATTGCCAGGCAGTACAGGATCTTTCCCCTTAGGATGCCAGCGTATCAGTGCTTCAACACCGCAAAGGCTTGTGGAGCCTGCGATATTAATCTTGGGTTGATACAGAACTGTAAATTCGTCCTTCAACAAGGCTGTTTGAATTTTGGAAGATAATTGGACGTTCTTTTTTAACTTTGCGGGTTTTTGCGCCGAATAAAACTGCGTCATATTCTTCCCCCTGAATTTTGCACTGTAAAGGGAAAGGTCGGCCCGCCTGAAAAGTTCCTGAAACGTCAGGCACTCACCCGACTGTTTAAGGGTTGCTCCCACACTTGCTGTTGCTATTAATGCCACATCGCCGAGCTGGAAGGGGGTGAGAAAAATTTCACTAATTTTCTTGAGGATGAGTTCCATGTCCTTTGCATTTCCTAATTGAGTGGTTGCAATAGCGAATTCATCTCCTCCAAGTCTGGCGACAAGATCTGTTGACCGGACAGCTTCTAACAACCTTTGTGCAACCTGTTGCAAAAGCATATCCCCGGTAAGGTGGCCATACGTGTCATTCACTTGCTTGAAATCATCAAGGTCAATTAAAATAAGACCAAGAGGGGCATGACTACGGGATGACGTGGAAAGGCTCATTTCCATATATTCATCAAATTTTTTCCGGTTTGCGATACCGGTTAATCCGTCTTTATAGGCAAGATCAATAAGTTTTCTTTCATGTTTCTTTTGGGCAATGGCAAAGCGAATGGATCGATTAAGCAACGTTGGCGAAATATCGTCTTTTACAAGGTAATCCGCAGCACCATGCCCGGCAGCCTGAAGGTCAACCTTTCTGTTGTCTTCTCCGGTTAACAAAATCATCGGAACCATGCATCCAGCCCGGTGCATATTTTGTATGATTTCCAGTCCAAGATGATTGCCAAGGAGTTGTTCAATCAGACAGACATCGTAGTGAGAGAACAAGGAAACATAATCGACATTGTTAGAATTTCTGATCCAGTCAATAGAGAGGGGTTCATCTGGAAAAGCGACTTCAAGCTGTTTTGTCGCAATAAGGTAATCCACTTCGTCATCGTCAATAATAAGGACGTTCATTTTTCATCTCTGGTATTGTTAAATTTGTACCCATTTACGAAAAATATTGTTCAGTAGTGGGTTGAAATGCTTATCGCTTCATGACTGGGAGGTAGGCATTTCAACGATTGTCCAATAATGCTTAAGCATACCTATTGCGTCAATAAAGCTATGTTTTGTATTGGTTTTTACAATGTATCCCGCAATATTTTGCTCATAAGCGGCAAAAACGTCAGTTTCGGCCTCAGAGGTTGTCATGACAAATATAATGGAGGATTTGAGTTCACTATCCGCTCGAATGGTTTCTAAAAATTCCAATCCCCCCATTCTCGGCATGTTTAAATCCAGAAGAATGATGTAAGGGGGATCGATCTTTTCAACGCCGTTATCTCCCCGCAGAAAATCCAAGGCTTCAAGTCCATCCCTCGCTTCAAAAATTGGATTTTGGATTCTGAGTTCTTGCAATGCCTTTTTAGTTGCCAGAACATCGACAAAATCGTCTTCTACCAACACAATCTTGATTTCTTTATAGTCCAATTTCCTCTCCCTCCCTATATTGGCCATTGAATGATAAATGCAGCACCTCGGTCAAAATTTGATTTTTCGATTGAAATAGACGCATTGTTGCGTTCAATAATCTTTTTAACAAATGCAAGGCCCATACCACTTCCCTCCAATTCATCGCGAGGCTTTAAAGTCTGGAAAATGGAAAAAACTTTATCTGTCATGTTGGGTTGAATTCCAGGACCATCGTCGTGAACGGCCAACTCGAAATGATCAGGAGTTTTTATGCCGGTAATCTGAATATTTCCTTTTGGTTGATCATGATGCTTCATCGCGTTTCCAATTAGATTCTGAAATAAAATTGTCATTTCAGTAGAAGAGGCTTGGACTGTTGGTAAATTATCTACTGAAATAGAAAAATTTTTGGTTTCTTGCAGATCAATAACTCCCTGCACCAGTTTATTCAGATCTACACTCTCAACAGTTGACTCCTCTTGTCCAATTCTGGAATATTTCAATAGATTAAATAGAAGTGAGTCGAGACGATCTATGCGTCCTCGTAACAATTTCATGTAGGAGGCACATTCTTCGTCCATATGCTGTCCAACTTTATCATCGATCCAGCCAGCAAGATTAGCGATCCCTCGAAGGGGAGCTTTTAGATCATGGGACGCGATATACGCAAATTGAGCAAGATCTTCGTTTGAGCGGGCCAGTTTTTTTACATGATCGGATATCTGGTGTTCGAATAATTTTCGTTCTGAAATGTCGCGGAGAATTCCGACATATCCTCCTTGTTCCCATCCCATTTGCCCGACGCTCAGTTCCAATGGAAATTCAACGCCGTTTTTTCGTCTGCCTATGACCTCCCGGCCAGTCCCAATGATGTTTTTGACGCCCGTCTTCAAAAAGGCACTTAAATATCCATCATGATTATCTGAAATCCTGGTCGGCATCAAAATTTTGATATTTTGACCAATAACTTCTTCTTTCGCATATTGGAATAATTTTTCGGAAGCCGGATTGAAACGTTTGATCTTGCCAACCTTATCAATAGTAATAGTCGCGTCGACTGCAGTTTCAACAAGTGTTTCATATTCAATATAGTGACTGCCCAATTCAGTCTGGGAATTGACAGGTTCGAAGGGATCGGTTTTTTCTTTATGGATATGGCGCGATGATCCTGCTAAGCGCTGAAAGTGCCCATTTTTGTTTTTCGTTTGAATATTTAGTTTTTTAATACTCTTTTACCTTATGCAATCTGACCAAACGGCAATCACATGATCGTAAATATCGGAAGAGGCTCAATCGGACACAAATTAGGGTACGGAGACTGAGAAGACGTTTTTCCAATTTTGAGGAAAATCGCCTAAAGGTCAGTATTTAAATTAGATAACACTAAACTACATTAAATGTTAGAATTTAGCAATATATAAAGCGTTTTTTGGTTGTGTGTATTTTTATATGAAAATCTGTTTTTGATTTTCAAAAGCGAGTTGATAGGACGGGTTCAAATCATAGATACGGCGGGAAATCCATCCCCCTTAATTTTTCCTGATTGATGGTATTATGTTTCAACTTTTATTGGTTGTGCGCGGCCATTGAATTGTAATCGTCGCCCTTTGATCTTTCTCTCGCGGCGAGACGGTGATATTTCCTTTATTTACATCAACAATCTTTTTGACGAATGCTAATCCAATATCGCTTCTATCCATGGTATCCCTCAAAAGTGAAATATGTACATGAGAGAAGATTTTCTCTTTCACGTCCTGTTGCATTCCAGAACCGTCATACTCGATGGAAAATTCATATTGTTCTTTCTGTTCACGACAGGAAACGGTGATATTACCTTTCTCGTTGTCACGGTGCTTGATGATTGTCTCGAAGATATTCCTAAACAGGATATTCAGCTCAACAGCAGATACGTCAAGAGCCGGAAGTGGTTTTATATGGATGGTAAAGTCATCTTCATCCAGGCTATCCGCGACTTCTTGAACGAGCTTATTCAGGTCTACCCGTTCCGTTTCGACATCTGGGTGGTCAGTGAAGGTGTATTGCCCCCGACGTGAAAAAAATTTGTTCAACAATTCAACTCGAATATTCAGAAATTGAAATTGCAAAAAAAAGGTTTCTGATTGCGACTTTTGTTCTTGAGGTGTCATTGTTGATTGACGGATGAAATTGTTTAAATTTATGAGCAAGTCTTCGAGATCATAATTGGCGAGACAGTTTAAATACTCCAGTTCCTTATTAGCGCGAACCAGCTCCATCTTTTCGTCAAATCTCTTTTGTTCAGATTGTTTTGCTTCTGATAAATCATGGATGATGCCGACATAATTTTTTTCTGCACCCTTTATTTCTTCAATCTTTAATTGAATCGGGAATACATTTCCTCCGTTTCTCTTGCCTTCAAGTTCCCGGGTTGAACCGATCAAGACCCGAAATCTGGTTTTAAGATAAGCCTGTAGAAAACTGTCATGCTTCTTGGAATACTGAGACGGCATCAACCGCTTGACGTTCTGACCTAATATTTCTTTCTGTTCATATCCAAACATCTTTTCTGCAGAGGGACTGAAGTGAAGAATAATCCCATTTTCGTCTATGATAACAATGGCATCTCCAACGACCTTAAGAAGAGCCTCAAGTTGCGAGGAGGCACGGCGTTGCATATTGAGAAGTTCCATCAATCGGGCTGTTGCCGTTTTTTCTTCATGTATATCCTGTATGATTCCGATCATACGAAGAGGAATATCATTCTCGTCTCGCGTTGTTTGACCAGAAGACCGGAACCAACGATATCCTTGTTTTTTTGTTTGGAGGCGGTATTCCAGTTCGTATGTTGTCTTTTTTTCAAAATGTTCTTTTTGTAAGCTGTTAACGTGCTCATGATCATCTGGATGCAGCATCTTTTTGAAGGACGCATTGGAGGATGGAATCTCACCTGTATTGTAACCGAGCAGAGTATAAAAACTTGGTGACCAATATTCGTGATCATTTTCCATATTAGGTCGTTCCCAAATTCCGACAAAACTATCTTCAGCAGTCAGAGAAAAGCGTTCTTCACTGGCGTGTAATTTACGTGATTTTTCTTCCAATGCTTCAGCAAGTTGATATTTCCTAATCAGGAGTTTCCAAATATGAAAAGACAGAAAAGTGGAAAGGATTAAACCAAATACCAAAAAAAAGGGAGAGGGATCTAGAGCAT
The DNA here is from genome assembly GCA_016765515.1 of Sneathiella sp. GTDB lineage: Bacteria > Pseudomonadota > Alphaproteobacteria > Sneathiellales > Sneathiellaceae > Sneathiella. The sequence goes on from JAESPT010000467.1 coordinate 6,708, forward strand.
TCTGTTGGTGAAATTTTGGGGCCGGTGTTACCGTAACCTGCCAAATTCTGTCCGCAACCTGAATAACCGCTCGGTGGTACCTACTATCAATCGGTAATTTCTGATACTGCTCATGTGTTGGGGTATTGTCGAAAGATGGCTTTTCCTCAATGAGAAATTGTATGTTTTCACTGAAATCCCCAATTGCACTATTTAATAGATCTATGCTTCGAATGGCCAAAACGACAAAACCATCGGATTGTTTACTTTCTGGATTTATTATAGGTTGCTTTCGAAAAACTGGATCAATAAACAAGTTTGCTTTTTGGTGGCCTGCCTCTTGGACAAGAACAATAAAAGGCGTTACCGCATGTGATTTTGTTTTGCGCGCAGAGACAAGTGCGGTTTTTCTTTGCGCCTCAGATCCAAGGTCAAACCCAATGGCTCGGAAATTGCCGCCCATTGGTTCGACAAATAAAACAGGAAAATACTCTTCTCTTATTTCAGCACGGATAAGTTTATTTTGATCATTTTTTTCTGAGATTTGGAAACTTGTATATCCTTCTTTCTGAGCCGATTTTTCAAATTCATTGCGCTGCTGTAGAGAAACAATAGGAACCCATGCCAAGGACTGATAGGAGGGATTGGAACGGGTAATTTCTTGTGTAAATACTTTAAACCTTTCCCGGTCCAGTGTTTCAACTGAGGCAATATAAGTTGCCAGGGATCGCAAACTTTCCAAATTGTGGCTAATTTCGTTTTTTATGAGAAAGACGCCTTGTTGTGCTGCCTGGGAAAACTTAATGTCCAAAACAGCCTTCTCGGCCGTTCTTATACTGGTAAAAGCGAAGAAAGTTACTGCTGCGCCAAAAGCAAATACCAGCAGGGAGATCGAAGCTGAGCGTTTGTCCTTTACTTTCGGAACCAATCAGCGCTCCTTTTGTAAGAAAAAACTAAATATATAAATTAACGATATAGCTGAAACCTATGGAGGCAACTGTTTTACGCGAAATCAGGTGACTTTATTTGGTTAAACTCTATAGGAGAAATCACTCAATATTGGCCATCAATTCCGTCATGCATATTTTAAAGCCTGATTTTTCGACTTCCAAAGGATAAAGGATATGATGAAAATGTTTATGAAATTCCAGGCAATCCCATTGATGAATGCCGCTTGATAGGATTGATTCAAATCATAAATCAGACCGGAAAGCCACCCCCCTAATGCCATTCCCATCACTGTTGCCAGGATAACCAATCCAACCCGTTGTCCGGCTTGTGACGCGGGGAAATATTCCCGAACAATTACAGCGTAACTTGGAACAATTCCGCCTTGGGATAATCCAAAAATAAAGGACACGACGTATAAAGAGGCAAGTCCGTCAAAGGGGAGATACAGGAATAAGGCTAGGCATTGCAGGATAGATCCAAGCAATAATGTTCGAACACCTCCTATATAGTCAGCAAGTATCCCGGAGGCCAGCCGACTGATTATACCCCCAACCAACATCAATGAGAGCATTTCTGCGCCGCGGGTCATGCCATATCCAAGATCGGCGCTATAGGCAACGATGTGAACTTGCGGCATGGACATAGCAACGCAACAGGACACGCCGGCAATAATCAGTAATATTTGCAAAAAGTCGCGGGAGGAGCCCAGATTTTGTCGAGATGAAGGACCTGTTGACGATCCTACCTCATCGGAGAATACCGTAATAGGACGGCGGCGTTTTAGAAAAAACGACAGAGGAAGAATGCTGACAAACAGAATAATTGCGACGAGTGTATAGGCTTCGCGCCACCCCTCTGTCGCGACTATATCTTTAAGCAAGAGAGGCCAGATAAATCCGGCAAAGTAA
>JAESPT010000468.1 GCA_016765515.1 Sneathiella sp.
CCGCCATATCCGCGTGCATCAACGCAGCATTCACCAGTTGTGAATCGCTTAAATTAGCACCACTGAGTTGAGAAAAGGCGAGATTGGCATTTGTTAAAGACGCACCGGACAGGTTCGCGCCTGTCAGATTGGCCTTTTCGGCGATTACATTATCCATTTCGGAGTTACTCAGATCCGAAGAGCCAAAAGTCACTGTGCGACCACCCGCCAGGATCATCGACCCTCCGCGAAAATCGGCTTCTTGAAGGTTGGCACCATTCAGGCGGGCGCCTTTAAGTTCTGCTCCCCTCAAATCCGCGCGAATAAGCAAAGCATTCGTCAGATCTGCTTTTGTCAGGTCAACGGCAAACAGATCTGCCGAGATCAAGTTTGCATATCGCAAGATAGCGCGAGACAACTTGCATCCTGACAAAACAGATTTTTGAAGTTTTGCTCTTTCAAAATTTGCTCCGGAAAAATCCTGTTGTCTAAAGATAGCCTGTTGCCCATCTTTAGGGTTTCTCAGCCATTTTCCATGCTCATCCAGCTTGATCATTATTTCTTGTGGCGTCAGCGACGTCATGGTTAAACTTTAACTCCAGGCAGAAGCGAAAGTGGCCGTTTTTTAATGGGCGCACTCTGCGATCAGTAATACTAACAACTTTTGTATAATTTTAGTAATACGAAAGCTAGGTTAATTGTTCGTTTCTGAGAAGTCCTAATTTAGTAATTAATACCAATTTTTGATGTGAGAGAATAATGGAAATTACTCAAGACCAAGTAAACGCTATAGAAAAGTGGATTGAATTCAAGAAAAATGCGTATGTGCTGAAGGGGTTTTCCCTCGCGGCTCAAGCGGGAATTGAAACGCTGGAAGAATACAAATCCGGTGAAGGAATATCGGAAGAAGATTCAAATAAGACCTTGCAGGAGTTGAAGGCTGAGCTTGAACTGGCCGAGGAATTTCACCGTGACGCCCGACAGATGCTCTATGCAGGGCGTCAAGGTGGTTAGGAATTTAATCAGGTATTAGTCCGGGTTGCTTCAATCCTAATCATCAAGGAATACAGGTATAAAAAGAAGAACAATCCGAAATAATATTTCTGTGGTTCATTGACGCGGGTATCAAAAGGATCGGAAAAATCTGTTGCCAGAGGCTGGCCGGATCCTTTCGGTGTTTTTTGAGTACCACACCGATGAGGGCGGTTGGCAAACAGATATAGGTTGGTCAAACCCAGTACCAGACTGTGGTATCCAGGTTTCTGTCCTATACTCTTTACGGACCATACCCATATTGGCAGACTAAAAATCTGGATTTATTGTCCGGAAAGTCAGGCTGACAGCCATCATTACGGTCGGAAATAAAAGCCACCAGAAAACTGAAGGTTCCTTTCGTTGAGCCGCCGTATTGATCGGGGATTATCGTGTTTCTGTAGGGAATGCCATAAAATATTCAAACAAAGGATAGCTGCTGGTGCCTTAAGAATTCTACCGGCATCAGGCTGATTCTTTGCTGCTTTCTTTTCGTTTCTTTTCAACAATTTCAGTAATTTGTTGGATGAAGCGCTGCTCTTTTTCTTCCGATAAATCAAATTTGACGCCGACACCATCCTGCATTTGGCGCACGACCTTTGCTGGAATGGTCCCAACATTATCAATATTCACAGTAATCTGTGTATTGTCGAGCAACTGAACGTCCAGCCGTATGCCAGCTCCGCCGGCAGAGATATTCAGGATTTTTCCGGAGTATTCTAGGCTCCCCTTGGTCACTGTTGCTGGTTTTGACACCAGAATACGCCGATGTTCCCGACGGTTATCTGTTGCGCTGTTAGTCATTTCATACCCCTCATAAATGACGAAAGAAATTCTGTTCTTTTCTGATTTCCAGTATCTGAAGGGAGCACAGTCGAGCAAAAAGATTAATAAGTTCTTTGCGGGTCGGCGAAAGGAATAATTTTTGCCAAATTTTTTTAGTTTTACATTAACAATTTGTTTATACTGTAGTCTTACTTTTCTAGAGTATCTCGTTGTGGAGTTTTAATATTTTTGGACCACGTTGAAGGAAAGTGAATATGCAACAAGTTGAACTTCAATCTTTGGTCGATGGTCTTAAGGCTGATATTTCCAAGCCAGTCCATTTGGATAGAAAGACTGTCGCTGATCGATCCAACATGGCGAATTTAGCAGCCCTGGAAATGCTGGCTGAAACCGTAATGGAAAAAAACCCAGCCTCTTATTCGCAAAAAGCGTCAGATCTTCGCGGATTGTCAAAGGAACTTGGTGAAATAACCGAAATCGTTGAGAAATTGGGTGAAAGATCCAGGAAAAACTGACATCTCCGTCTCTAGAAGCATGGCGCGGAGATATTACGAGCCTTTCCTGTGATGCTATTGTTAATGCTGCAAATGAAAGCCTATTGGGCGGCGGTGGCGTTGATGGTGCAATCCATAGAGTGGCAGGGCCAGAACTCCTTGAATACTGCCGGAAATTAAACGGATGTCCAACAGGGCAGGTTAAATTGTCACCCGGCTTCAAACTTCCCAGTAACTATATTCTTCACACCGTTGGGCCTATTTGGCACGGCGGAAAGTCGGGCGAACCAGAGCTGCTAAAAAGCTGTTACCGCACCTGTTTGAAATTGGCCGCAGAGAAACAGCTGACCTCTGTTGCATTTCCAGCGATCAGCACTGGGATTTACGGGTTCCCGTCTACACATGCGGCGGATATCGCGGTCCGCACAATTCTGGAATTTTTCCAGACTCTGACCTCTCTAAAGCGTGTTGTTCTCGTTGCCTTCAGTGAGACAGACCTTGATATTCTGCAAAAAACCATAGCAAAATACAGCAACACATAAAAAAAACCAGAAGACGTTATTGGGGGTGTGGGCATGAGTTGGCAATCGATGTTGTTGAATTTGCATGTTCGCAGACGATTTAAGGCTCATGATTCAGAAGGATCTTCTGTTGAAGTGGGACGTGCCGCCCTCGATTCGATCTTTGTCGTCAGAAAGCGACTGCCGTCAGGCTTGACGGTTACACCGGTCAGCGAAAAAAATATGGTCGGAGAATGGCTCCATTTTTCGAAAGACCCCGAACATAAAGTGTGCCTGTATTTGCATGGAGGTGGATATTTTTGGGGATCGGCGAAGAAATATCGTGAGTTGACGATCCGCATTGCCAAGAGTTTTGGCGGTCGTGTTTTTGCTCCCGATTACCGGTTGGCCCCAGAGCATCCGTTTCCTGCGGCGGTTGATGATGCGCTGATGGCCTATTCTTACCTTCTTGATCAGGGGATCTCTGCGAAGAGTATCTGTGTTGCGGGGGATTCAGCCGGGGGCGGATTGTCTCTTTCCCTCCTGATTGCTCTGAGAGAGCGGGGACTTCCCATGCCAGCGGCGGCCAGCCTGATTTCCCCGTGGACTGATTTAACCTGTTCGGGGGAGAGCATGGGATATAATGCGCGCAAAGATCCCCTGTTCAAACCCAGCATGTTGATGTGGAATTCCCGGCATTATTGCGGTGATCGGGATAAATCGGATCCCCGGATTTCACCGCTTTTCGCTGATTTAAAAGGATTACCTCCGCTGCTTCTTCAAGTTGGAAGTACGGAAATATTGCTGGATGATTCACGCCGGGTTCATGAGAAGATATCGTCTCACGGCGGATCGTCCCGGTTGGATATTTGGCCGAAAATGATGCATGTATGGCATCTCGCAGCTATGTTTGTTCCTGAAGGCCGCCGGGCGATTAAGGAAATGGGGGCCTTCATGAACGCCCATATTAATTGAGGCCTGTTACACTTGCCGCCAATGCCCATGAAAACTGAGAGGCGTGTGATGGGTAAGTTGCAGGGTGGCAACCGGACCTGCGGACAGGTCGGTAACATCCAAAATTGTCATAAAGCTCTTACTCGTTGATCCATCAAGACCCATCACGAGAATCCATCCCCGGGTTTCGTCCGCAGGATGCGCGGGGTCTTGTGCATAAATAGGTTCACCCACATGAATTTGCGGACCAAAATCGTAGTGGTTTGTTGCGCCGGTTTTAAAGTCAAACCGGTTGATGGCAGAATGAAAAA
>JAESPT010000469.1 GCA_016765515.1 Sneathiella sp.
AATAATTTCTGCTGAGATTGGATCTTTCAGGCTGGAAACATACAGGGGGAGTGGGTTGATACCATGCTCACGAAATGCAGAAATAAAATCGTCAATAGGTCCCAGATTGTTTGCCTGAAACAGAGCCCGATAGAAGACTAGGGCGGCGACAGGAGCACCGGCAATCCATTGCGAACGAACTGCATTTAAATCGGCAAGTTCAACACCGGGCCAGTATAGACCGGCTTTTAACAGAGGACGAGGTTCCTGCCATTGGGTGTCGTCGCCGACAAGAGCCTGACAATATTTCAAAAATTCTGCATAGTTACCGCCGCCGCCATGGACCAGATATTGCCAGAGGCGATGGCTTTCTTCCCGCCCAAGGGTGTTTAAAGCGGATAGCTCTTCATCCGGCTGATCGTCACCGGGGAGAAGCGCAAGTTTTATCCCTTTTCTTCGGCAGCATTCTGTTATCTGCTCTGTACCGTAGGGCCAGTAACTGACGCCGCCAAGCAACCGTACGACAACAAGTTTGGCCGAAGAAATAATTTCCTCTACATAGATATCCACACTGAGGTTATGAATAAGCTGCATATTGTTGGCGAGCCGCAGTGATACAGAACTATTGTTGCTCGCTGAAAGGGCAAGGGCGAGGCTGGACAGTTCCGTATCGGCTGCAGAAAGAAAAACAATATCACCGGGAGTTTGACCAAGGTCGACGGCTTCTGAACCGTCTGAAATTCCTCCAGGTGTAGCGGCCAGTAGATGCATGAATTAACCTCGGATCAGGGCGCTGATGGCTTGTTCATCCAAACCTTGTTCTCCGATAACAACCAGTTGGCTGGTGGGTGTTTCGCCGTCCTGCCATTCGCGGTCGTAGTAATGCTGGATCCTGTTGCCAACACCTTGAACAACAAGGCGCATGTCTTTTCCCGCGACGGCTATAAATCCTTTCACCCGTAAAATTCCGTGGCTTTCGATCGCTTTTTGCAGTCGTTCCACAAGCGTTTCCGGGGTGTCTGGGTTTGGAAGTGTCACGACAAAGCTATCAAAATCATCATGCTCGTGGTCATCCGTTTCATCGTGATGGGATTTTCGAACATCCAGATCATCTTCGGCAGCAGCCTCAAGGCCTAACAAGATACTGTGATTTATTTTGCCATGACTGGTTTTTACCAGTTTAACGGCGGGACGAATTTGCTCTTTCAGGGCTGCTTCGGCACTTGCCAATTCATCTTCACTGAGAAGGTCAGATTTGTTGAGGATAATAAGGTCCGCACAATTGAGCTGATCTTCGAACAACTCTTCAAGCGGACTGTCATGATTAAGATTTTCGTCGGCCTCTCGCTGCTCCTGAACAGCCTCCGGGTTGGATGCAAATAATCCGTCTCTAAAAGCGGGGCCATCGACAACCGTGATGACGCCGTCCACAGTCACCTGAGTGCGTACTTCCGGCCAGCCAAACGCGCGAACCAAAGGTTTTGGCAGAGCCAATCCTGAGGTTTCAACGATGATATGATCAGGGCGTTTTTCACGGTCCAACAAATATTGAATTGTTGGCAGAAAATCATCCGCGACAGTGCAACAGATACAGCCATTTGCAAGCTCAACGATATCGTCGTCACTGCATGTTTCATCACCGCATCCTTTGAGCAGATCCCCATCCACTCCCAGATCACCAAATTCGTTGATAATCAAAGCAATGCGTTTGCCGTTTGCATTTTCAATCAGATTGCGGATCAGGCTTGTTTTTCCGGCGCCCAAAAACCCTGTTATGACCGTTGCAGGGATTTTTCCAAGTGTGCTCATTCTGTGTCATCCAGTCTCATCAAAGTATTATGGGCGGGGGAATGAGCTGCGCGCAATATTCTCTTCATTTCAAAAGAATATGTCTTGGCACAAACTGGTGCATAATGGTTGGTTGTTATTTTACCACTCATCATGATCCTCCGTCATGTCGCAATTTATTTTATGACGGCAGGTCTCCTGGCTTACGAATGACACCTTTACTTGCCTTCCCGTCGGTGGACAGTGGCATGTAGCAAAAGCTAGTCGCTTACAGTTGCGGGGACAGCCACGGAATTGATCAAAGTGATCTCACCGCGTTCCCTTTTAATCCCGGAATTTACTTCCTGGAACCATCGAGGCGGACGCTAAGGCTGTTCGTAACTTCTGTCAATTCAATAAGTGACTGTCTGTAAAATTCTCTGTATATCAAATGTGGTTATACTGATTTTCATGGAATAAAATAATGCCTCCTTTTCATCTCGCTTTTCCTGTCTTGAATATTGAAGATACCCGCGATTTTTACGGGAATTTATTGGGATGTAGTGTTGGCCGTGAGGCGGAAAAATGGATTGATTTCAATTTTTTTGGTCACCAGATTTCTGCCCATGTAAAACCGGAGCAGTGTGATCCAGTGAAAACGAATAAGGTGGACGGGGACAATGTACCCGTTCGGCATTTCGGGGCGGTTTTGGAATGGTCCCAATGGGAAGAATTGCGGGACACTCTAAAAATTGAAAGTGTTCCTTTTTTGATCGAACCCCGTATTCGATTTGAAGGAGAGGCTGGGGAGCAGGGAATCTTCTTTTTGGCTGATCCGTCCGGTAATGCGCTGGAATTCAAGACATTCAAAAATTTAGACAACCTTTTCGATCCCGAGTGACTGGTTTTCGAATTTTGAAAGAGTGTTCTGCAGTCTGTCCCACTGCTCTGACTCGCCCGGTAATCCAAATCGCAGGTAATCCGGAAAGTCCGGAAAGGGACGCGTGAGAATTCTACTCTCGCCCAGTGTGTTGAAGAGTGTTGTCGCCTGGTCTGTCTGCACAAGTGTAAATAAATTCGTGCTCCCGACGATAGGAAGATTTGTATCGATGAGTATTTTTTCCAGTTTTCGAGTTTGCTGATGCAGTTTCTCTTTCATGTTTTCTGTCCAGTTAGTATCGGCAAGAGCCGTTATCCCGAGGAAGGCAGCCGGACCGCTGACCGCCCAGGGGCCAAGCTGTTCCTTAATTTTGGAAACCATATCCGCATCTCCAAGGACAAAACCCAAACGAAGTCCCGCCAAGCCAAAGAATTTTCCAAAGGACTTTAGAATCAATACCCCTTTGGCGGGCAAATGCGGTGCATAGGAGTGTGTCGGCGTGAGATCCATAAATGCTTCGTCCAAAACCAGTAGCCCGCCTCTTTTCTCAAGGCGTTGCTGAAGATCTTTTAGCACTTCTATTTCGATAATTTTACCTGTCGGATTATTCGGCGTTACAACGACAATAATCTGCACAGATGAAGGGACATCTTGCAGATCGTCTACAGCGAGCACAGTATGCCCGGCGGCTTTCCAGCATTTAGCATGTTCTGCATAGGTTGGTGAGAGTATCGCAACTTCGGCAGGATCTCTCAGATGGGGAAGAAGTTGCAGAGCAGACTGAGTCCCGGGGCAGGCGACAATGTCTGCCTTGTCTGAATTTTTATAATAGTGTTTTGCCGTCTGCAGCAAGTCTGTTTCAATCGAAGCGCCTGGTAATCGGGTCCATATTTCTGTCGGAATTTGAGGCAGCGGATAGGCATGCGGATTGATTCCTGTACTCAGGTCGATCCAGGGTAAGCCATCTGAACCAAAGTACCTTTTTGCCCAGGTGAGATCACCGCCATGGAAAGTCACTCGATTATAAGTCTGGGTGAATTGTTGTGTCATGACGGGCTTCTTTTCAGCATAAAGCGGATTTGGTATTCGCTCCTCATAACAGAATGCTGTTTAAAATCGCAAACTTATCCTGTAGCTTAACCGTTACTATTATTCTTGGAGTTATGGCAAGTGCCTGGAACTACACCGAAAATTGAAATATCAGGACTGCAAAAGAGCTTTAACAACCAGCTGGCGCTGGATGGTGTTGATCTTGACGTGAAGGCAGGTGAAATCCTGACGCTTATCGGCCCCTCGGGTTCCGGCAAAACATTGACGCTGAAATGTATTTTGGGGCTGATGAAATCTGACGCGGGCACAATTAAAGTTGATGGACAGGATGTAACGCATCTGAAAGGTCAGGAATATGACGATTATTTGAAACAATTCGGTATCTTGTTTCAAAAATCAGGCCTTTTTGACGGCTTGCCTGTCTGGGAAAATATTTGCTTTCGTTTATTGCAGGAACCGGGTGCAACCCGAAAAAATGTCCGGGAGCAAGCCGCAGATAAATTGAAATCCGTAGGATTATCGCCTGATGTTGCTGATTTATTTCCGGCAGAACTCTCCGGCGGTATGCAAAAAAGAGTAGGAATTGCGCGTGCTCTAGCCGGTGCGCCGGAAATACTGTTCCTCGATGAACCGACGGCTGGCCTTGACCCCATCATGAGTAATGTAATCAATGAACTCGTGGTTCGAAATGTTAGAGAACTTGGTAGTACAGCAATATTGGTTACCAGTAATCTCGTAACCGCGCGGAGCGTTTCAGATAAAATTGCCATGTTGCATGAGGGGCGTTGTGTCTGGTCTGGCGCCGTAGATGAAATTGCACACAACCATAATCCCTATGTAGAACAATTTTGGAACAAGAAAAAAGATGGTCCTATAAAAATGCCGGTTACCTCACTTACTTATTAAAAGACCAGTCACATTTGTAGCGTTTCACGCGTCCTAATAGTCTCTATAGCCGAATAAATTTCAGAGACTACATGACCAAACCCACGAGATTATCCGCTGAAATTCAATCTTTGCTTTTGCCCAGAAAACCTCTGCCTTGGACAGATGTAAAGGGATTCATGTCTCCTTGGGCCAAGCAGGTTATTATAGAAAATGATGCGTCTCGGGCATTTTTGTCCTCTATACATGATCAGGAGCAGGACGAGAGGTCTATCATACGGGATCAAGTGGAAGGTGCGATCACCGGTTTGTCATCGAAATCAACACGGTTCTGGATGGCTGAATATACGTTTATGGCCAAATTCCTGACAATAGATCAATTGATATCCTATGCACCTGCGTTCGTAAAACTTGCGTATTCAATGCCGATAAAACTCGTTTCTGTCCGCCGCTTGGTTGTCAGAAAATATCTGGCGTCCATTATCCCTTATGCGAACGATTTTATGTTGCGTCAGCAGCGGAAATTTTGTCGAAGCAGTGTTCTGTTCTATCCGTCTGACTTGTTGTTTACCATGGCAGACAGATTTAGTTCCTTAATGAAAAGATCCGTGGATCAATCCATGAGCGCTAATCGAAAACGAGTGTTAATGAGTGTGCGCTCATTACAAATCATGAGTGACAATGAAGTATGTGAGCGATTTAGAACAGAGGAAGAATATTTGACTGAGCTTGCATTCCTACAAACTCAGTGCCGGTATTATCGGATAGATGTCTCTGAGATTTATCACATCACAGGTAAAGATTTACGCCAGTTCTGGACGTTCTGATACACAGGATGGGAATTTTGTCAGATTTGACGGCCGCTTTTCTCCCAATAGGGAGCACGGAGTTTTCGCTTGAAGATTTTCCCGCTGTCTTCTCTGGGGAGAGTGTCTGAAAATTTTATAACTCTCGGAATCTTGAAGGCGGCCAGACGGTCTTTGAGGAAATCTTTGATTTCTTGTTCAGTTGACGTGCTGTTTGGCTCCAGTTCCACATAGGCGCAGAGTGTCTCGCCAAAGTCTTCATGCGGAATGCCAAAGACAGCACAGTCTTTTATCGTGGGCATTTGAGAAAGTTCAGACTCTATTTCAGCCGGATAGA
>JAESPT010000470.1 GCA_016765515.1 Sneathiella sp.
GCCGCTAGACGCTGCCTGTTCCCCCGTATCCGCGTAACTCGACACAAAAAAAGTATCAGCCTCACCAATCAGACGGATCGCTTCTTCATCGAGAACAGCAAGATCTTCTCGGCTTTGTTTTTCTGAGGGCTCGCCCGGTTCACGAATAAAATCAAAATTACGAGTTCGAATATATTGCGGACAATTTCCAAAAGATTGATCAACAGAGAGCTGAAAACCTTCCCCGTTTACAGCACTGATAGTCGCATTCAGGCGATTACGCCGCCTGCTATGAAGCTCTATTCCCAATAATCCGAGCTTCTGACCAACATTAAGACTGGCGTGAAGCGGGTCCAGCGATGCCGGCATGGCATTCACATCCAGATGCGCAGGATCCGGACTTTTCAAAAACCCTGGATGCCCCGTAATCATTGTCGCCCATGGCCAGCCATGCTGATCAACATACCCAGCAAACAACACAGGAAGCTGAGCGAAAAATGCCTGGTGCTGGTCCGGCATAAAAGGCCTAATCACCTGCCGTCCGAACTTTTCCATCTGTTCGGCGACACCCATCTTTATCTGCGCTTCTTTCTCACCCGCATGAAAAGGGGAAGCGTCGCTCTTCAAACTGCCATTATCTTTCATCATCAGTCCTCCCTGATTGATGGGAGAAGGACCAGCCTCCCTCTCCCACCGTTGCTTCGGATTTGTTACGCTGCCAATCCAACCTTGGTTGCTGTCATTGCAACAAATCCAGGCAGAGCTTCAATCCGTTTAAGCCAGGCACGAATGTTTGAGTAGGCGGCAAGATCCACATTACCCTCTGGCGCATGCGCTATATACGTATAGAGAGCGACATCAGCGATAGTTGGTTTTTCACCGACGGTCCAATCACGATCGCTCAAGTGATCGTTCAGCCGATCAAACGCCCACACAGTCACATCCTGAATCCGTTTTGCATCAAGGCCAGCACCAAAAACAGTGATAAGACGCGCTGACGCGGGGCCGTAATTGATCTCACCGGCGGCCATGGACAGGAACCGCTGGATCTCGGCCGCCTTTTTTGGATCTTCAGGCAGCCAGCTCTTCGCATAACTTTTGGCAAGATATACAAGAATGGCATTTGAATCCGCCAAGATAAAGCTCCCATCCTCAATCACGGGAACCTGGCCAAAAGGATTGAGTTTTAAAAATGGGGCCTGTTTATGTTCACCGGCGACCAGATCGACAAGGATCTTCTCATGGGGAATATTGGCCAGATTGGCAAAAAGTTCCACACGATGAGAATGTCCAGAAAGGGGGAAACCATGAATTTTAAGGGTGCTTGTCATCTTCTCTCTCCTATTGGCCAATACGGCGTTCATTTTCATTAATCTTGTAATCATTCAGGCTAGCGTCACGGCGGCGCATCAACCCTTCGTCGTCGAATTCCCACTGTTCATTTCCATGGGTCCGAAACCATTGGCCTTGCTCGTCATGCCATTCATATTCAAAGCGGACTGAAATCCGGTTATCGGTGTAGGCCCAAAGCTCTTTCTTCAAGCGATACCCGTCTTCCTTTTGCCATTTATCAGTCAGGAAATCTTCTATGGCAGCGCGGCCAGTGAAGAACTCATCCCGATTGCGCCACTCAGAATTTTCCGAATAAGCCAGTGAGACCCGTTCGGGGTCTCTGCTGTTCCAATTGTCTTCCGCCAATTGAACCTTCTTCAAGGCTGTCTCTCTGGTAAAGGGGGGTACCAATTTTTCTGCCATGTCGTTTCCTTTTAATTCTCGAACTCACTGAAGAGACTGCTGATCCTGTAAAAAGGTCAATTTCGCTGCTCCAATGACACATAACATGTACCGATCGGTTCATGTTGTCAATGAAGAACACTGCATAAATTGCATCACATAATCGTTACATTTGAATATAATGTGGAATTTCAAAAATTTAACATTGATAAGACAGCATACTTCTACTAATTTGTCCTTTACTGATTAGTACAGGATAAAAACATGAGTGCCTCTAAACGGGATGAATTAGTCCATAAAGCCTTGAAAATTTTCTATCGAGATGGCTTTCACGCCACCGGGATGGATAAACTGGTCAAGGAAACGGGTATTTCCAAAACCTCCATGTACAAACACTTCAGAACCAAAGACGACCTTATTCTCGCATCCCTAAGGTTGCGGGATGAGCTGTTCAGAAATAAATTTGTCCGAAAGGTTGAAACATTGGCCGGTGATCCGGCGGCTCAATTGCTTGCCATGTTTGATGCATTGGATGACTGGTTTCATGAACTGGATTTCAGGGGATGCATGTTTATTAAAGCGTCTGGGGAGTTTCCCATAAAAGGATCCCCCATCTATGACACAGCAGCAGAGCATAAAAAACTCCTGCTCGACTATGTGGAAAAACTCGCGGCCCAGACCACAGCCAAGGACCCGCTTCTTCTTGCCCGCCAACTGACCCTGCTAAAAGAAGGAGCAATTGTCGCCGCTCATATGAGAGGTCCGGAAGGTATCGCCGCTGATGCTAAATTAGCTGCAGAGGCCTTGATAAAAGCACAGACAACCTGAACTGATCAGTTCACTCTAATTTATGACACAAGTCCGTACCCAGAAATCGGGACATCCTCAAACCTTGTCAAACAGCAACGGAATGAGAGACAAAACCAAGAGACCTGCAACGCAGAAATTAAACACCTTAAGAGCCCGCGGGGATGTTAAAAACCGTGCAACAACTGTCCCGAACAAAGCCCAGAGGGAAACGGACTGAAAACCGACAACAACAAAGACAGTCCCAATGATCACCGTCTGCAGGAAAGGATCACTATTGGGCTCCGTGAATGTTGTAACAGCACTGATGGAGACAATCCATGCTTTCGGATTAACCCACTGAAACAAAGCCCCCTGCATCAATGACATGGGAGTATCGGGATTTTTGCCGCTCTTTATCGCACCAGATCGGGCAATTTTCCAGGCGAGATAGAGCAGATATCCCACCGCTACATATTTTAAGGCCCCATGAATTTCTGGGTAGGTTCTGAACAGCTGGTTAAGCCCTAATCCGGCGGCTGTGATCATTGAGGCAACCCCAACCATAAAGCCGACGATTACCGGAACCGTACGCCAGTATCCAAAATTGGCAGCCGTCGCCATGGCAATGACGTTATTCGGCCCAGGGGACGCCGTCAGGGAAAAAGCGAAGGGAATAAGGGCAACGACAAGAGACCACATCAGCTGAAAACCTCACTATTGATTAAACGGATCTCTATTATTCGAGGCCTTGCTTCATAAATCAAATTGATATAATTTAACTGTTAATTCAAATTTATTGATTTAAAAACCATGAAACAACAATTTAATCCTGATCTGCTGAAATCCTTTATTCATATAGCGGAAGAAGGCAGTTTTTTACGGGCCGCCCACCGGGTTGGTCGCACCCAGTCGGCGGTCAGCATGCAGATACAACGCCTGGAACAATTGGTCGGGCATGCACTCTTTACCAGAGAACGGCCGCTTGTGCGTTTGACCCGCAAGGGAGAAAAAATGCTGGATTACGCCCGCAGAATTCTGCAACTGCAAAACGAGGCGTGGGAAGCAATATCGGAAAATGAGCCACAGGGATTGGTGCGTTTTGGCATTCCCGATGATTATGCCAGCGGCATACTCCCCCGGATACTGGAGCGTTTTTCTGAACATGACGCGCATATTGAGGTGGAAGTTCACTGCGGCACAAGCACAATCTTGACTGAAAAAATCAATAGGGGTGAGCTTGATCTCGCCCTCATTTCCCATCAGCCGAATAGTCCTTCTGGGAAAATAATCGGCCATGAGAAACTGGTTTGGGCAGCGTCCCCCAAACATGCCGCACACAGACGAGATCCAATATCCCTCGCCGTCTTTCAGGAAGATTGCCTGATCCGCCGCTCAGCCGTTGCGGCTCTGTCAAAATCAGGATTTCGTCACCGGATCGCCTATAGTAGCCCCAATCTGGCAGCCTTACTGGCGGTTACAAGCTCAGGACTTGCCATTGCGGCCATGCCCCGATCAAGTGTCCCGCCAACCCTACAAATACTTAACGCAAAAGACGGCTTTCCAAAACTACCAACCCTGGATCTCGCCCTCATCACCCATAAGGAAACCATATCCGGGGCTGTACAGGTTTTTGCTGACTGTATCGAAAACAGTCTGTAACGGTTATTGCGCGCTCCAGCCACCATCCATGGTTAGGGAAGATCCCGTCATATTTGATCCTGCGGGGCCACACAGGAATGCGGCTGCATCGGCAAGCTGTTGCGGCGTTGTAAAACGCAAAGAAGGTTCCTTTGACGCAAGAAGACGTTTGGCAGCCTCTTCTTTTTCAAGACCGTCTTTTGTTGCCAGTGCCTCGATCTGAGCTTCCACTAAGGGGGTTCGAACCCAACCCGGACAAATAGCATTACACGTTATATTTTGGGTCGCATTTTCAAGTGCAGTCACTTTCGTCAAGCCAATGATCCCGTGCTTGGCCGCCACATAGGCTGACTTTTCAACGGATCCAACAAGCCCATGAACCGATGCAATATTGAT
Source organism: Sneathiella sp. (assembly GCA_016765515.1). Lineage (GTDB taxonomy): Bacteria > Pseudomonadota > Alphaproteobacteria > Sneathiellales > Sneathiellaceae > Sneathiella. The sequence goes on from JAESPT010000470.1 coordinate 4,537, forward strand.
GATGCGGCCAAAATCCCGTTTCTGCATGCCCGGAAGTGCGGCCGAAGATGTATGAAAGGCACTGGAAAGATTAATAGCGATAATGTCGTCCCAACGCGCCTTGGGAAATTCATCAATCCGCGCCGTATGTTGAATGCCTGCATTATTCACCAGGATATCAACAGCCCCGAATTCCTCTTCAGCACTGGATATCATTGCAGTGATCGCGTCTGCATCCAGCATATTCGCACTGTCATATTTTACGGTGAGGTCTGAGACAGAGGTAATCTCGTCCTTGGCTGCCTGAATAGCCGCGTCATCCCCCAGACCATTAATGACAACTTGCGCGCCCAAACGGGCAAAGTTCTTGGCCATGGCCAGACCAATGCCGCTGGTGGATCCTGTTACCAATGCGACTTTACCGGTTAAGTCCGCGCTCATCTTCATCTCCCTAATTCCGTAAAACATGCTAAATGTTGCAACGCAACATATTGATGTGCAATCTCAAAATGATCAAGAACAATTATTCGTTTGAAAGAAAACCTAACTCCTCTACGGACCGATGATACAGAGTCTCCTCAATCAATTCATTCTCATTTGCCGTCACTCTAATAATACGGGGATCTTGTATTTCCTCCGCCCAATCCATCAGTTGCCGGTCCGATCCATTGAGCAAGACAAATTGCGGATTGGTTTTTAAAAGCAACTCTAGAATTTCACAGCTCGAAGCACCATCGATGTTTGGCATCGCCTCAATGATGATCAGGGTGGATTGAGAATATCCCAGACCAAAACGACGAATTGAATGTACATCTTCGGATATAACAGCGGCGTCAACCAACCCATTCCACAGAACAGCATGCGCTCCTGCCAATCCTTTATTTTGGATTATAAGCGGACTACCGTCAATTTCAGTGTGGGTGTTAGCCTTGTATCCAACCTTCACCCCCTGCTTGGACAAAAAATGTACAACCTTATCCGCAACCCGACCTTCTTCACCAAGAGTGATAATAACCGGCAAAGATACATCCAAATGGGGCGGAAAATTCAACTCAAAAGCTTTTCGATAGATCCCTTTTAAATCTGTTGGAGAGAACCGAAACATTCCCCCTATAGTAGGACAAACATTCACTTCACATATGCGTCCCCCCGTTTCCCAATAGGGTCTCGAAATATCGGTCGTTAAATAGTCGATCCCGGCGACGTTCAGTTTCAGAACGGACGCAGCGCGTTCTGCCATTTTGATATTTTCAGGATGCACTTCATCCCTGATTTCCCTGCAACTGCCTCCCTGGCTGATATTTGGGACAATATGCAACTTCACCACCGCGCCGCGCCTGGGGATACTATTCCAGTCATATCCCTGATCTTTCAGACACTCGGTAATAACATCCAGTTTGCGAACGTGGAATTTATTCCGCCCATCTACCCCAGAACGCCATGGCTCCTTATTCAGTTCAGTGACAAGCGCCTCAATCGTCCTATTTCCATCCCCGGTCACAACAGAAATTGATCGCTTGAGGCACCCTACATATTCACCCCCGATGACGAGCAACCTGTAATCATCTCCCGCAATATGTTTTTCGACAATATACTTTCGGTGATAGGGACGTGCTCGGGTGAAAGCATGTTTCAGTTCTTCAGCTGTCTTGATATTAGGAGTAATCCCGTACCCTTGCGTCCCGGCAATCGGCTTTACGACAACAGGAAATCCTATTTTCTTCGCCGCCTGAAGAGCACCCTGCTCAGTTCCAACTAGAATTTGCCGGGCGACAGGTATTCCCGCCCTTTCCAGAAGCTTGGTTGTCATCGCCTTGCTATTGGCCAGTTCTGCCGAATTATGGCTTTCTGTACCAATGATACTATGATGAAATATCTGCTGGTGTTTTCCATAGCCAAAAAGAACATGTTGCGTCTTCTGAGATGGACGGTGCCACGGTATTCTCCGGCTCTCCGCCAAGGCGGTGAACTCTTGCATATCCTGTCCGGGGCATGTCGAAACATACTCTTTGTTTATAGAGGAAATCTCTTTCGAGATCTCAATGACCTGATCCCCTAACGAGAGTGACCGATCAGAGTCTTGCATAACCTGGTCCATAACTTTAAGCGTCAGTAAAGTTGCTCTTCTCCCTATAGTCTCATGCTCATATTCAGTGAAAACATGCCACTCGCGCGATTCCTGAATAAGCGTTTGCCTGACGACAGAAACGTTACTTCCTACAGCATTTTGAACGGCAAGAACAAACTGACTAAAGAAATTTGCTAAAAAAACGGCCGCATTGTCAGTCTTCCGAGCCATAACTGCAGCGACGACCTCAGTGTTATCTCCAACAACAGAGGTTAGGCACTTTGCCAGTTTCTGACAAACTGCATCGGGGATATTTATATCTTGCTCTTCGATCCTGATACGACAGAACAATCCGGGCATTGGCGCAACAAGATTGAGGCCCCTCAAAGCCTGCACCTCAATGACTTTAAACGTCAACATCTCCCCCCACTTCGTTTGACAGCTTTCTATAAAACGTAAAAAAATGGAAGACCAAAGGGATTAAACGTCAATTTCAAGTAAACAAAATCTGACCTGTGCCCTGGAACAAAAGAGCGACGGGATCATCGCTCTTTTTCACCCTCAGGCAAACTGTCTTTCCTCTATGGGGCTTTCTTTAACCGGCAGGTGAATGATTGCAGAAAATGCACCAACACCAATGCCAATCCACCAGACAATGTCGTAGGATCCGAATTGATCATAA
>JAESPT010000471.1 GCA_016765515.1 Sneathiella sp.
AACATGCGTCGGTTTCCAATTCTTATCCGTAGCGACATCAGGTGTTTGTAGTAGGGAATTCATTATTGCCTGCGTTATCATGCATGCTCTGTGTTTAAAGAGACTCTACAGCGGCTGAAAGAACACGGCGCCAGAACGAAGAATAAGTCTTTACGACCAGCGTTTCAGCCAATCGTAAAGACCGATAAATTAGAACAGTTTATTCTTTGATGACATGTACAACCTGTTGCGGGAAGGGGATGGAAATTCCAGCTTTATCAAAAGCCTCTTTCATTCCCTTTATCATATCAAACTTGAGAGGCCAATAGTCCCCACTGTCACACCAGATACGAACAGTGAAATTCACCGATGAATCCGCAAGTTCTGACACTGCGATCATCGGTGCAGGTTCCGCATGTGCACGCGAATCTGAAGCAATCAAGGACTGCATGGTCTCAATGGCCTTATCCATGTCATCTTCATAGGCAATGCCCATGACCAGATCAACACGGCGGGTTTTATGGAAACTGTAATTCTTGATCGCCCCGCCCCATACACTGCTGTTTGGCAGAATAATCTGAACATTATCCCCGGTGGAAAGCTCTGTTGTAAATAGGTTCACCGACCGGACAGTACCAGCCTGCCCCGCTGCTTCAACAAAATCACCAACTTTCAACGGCCGGAAGAAAAGCAGCATCACACCGCCAGCGACATTGGAAAGTGTTCCTTGCAGGGCCAAACCAACGGCTAAACCGGCGGCACCTAAAACGGCAATCAAACTGGCTGTCTGGACACCGAACTGAGCAAGAACCAACAGTAATGTAAATGTCAGGATCAGCATACGAACCATGCTGCCCAGGAAATTAACGACGGTTTGATCTACGTTCTTTTTCGTGAGTAGATTAGTCACTGTTTTAGGCACGCGTTTTGACACAATATTGCCGATAATGAGGATGACAATCGCCCCCAATACATCCAGCCCATATGACGTCAAAACCGTAACAAGTTCCTGCATCACTTCTTCAAGACGCAGTTTTTCTACAAAATCCATTCCCCCACTCTCCACATTCAGGAATTATTCGACAATTATTCTGTCAGTCTATTCAACCAGTAATTAAAGAGTCCATCACTTCTTCTTTAATAGACAAACCTATTCGGCGAAGTTTTTCTGATAATCTGTAGCCACGCCGTAGTCTGGGTCTTCAAGGACAGAAATCTCGACCATATTTTTCGCTTTATGCAGAAGCGCCTGACAATCTTTACTTAAATGCCGAAGGTGAATCTGCTTTCCGGCATTGCTATACCGCTCAGCCAGACTATCGATAGCTTGCAAACCAGAGTGATCTATAACGCGAGAACCTTGAAAATCAATGATGACATCGTCTGGGTCATTCTTCGGATCAAACAGTTCCAGGAAACTGGCGGCAGAACCAAAAAACAGCGGCCCTTCCATAATATATTCCTTGCTGCCCTTTTCGCCTATGCGGCTGATTGCGTGGATTTTCTTAGCGCTGTTCCAAGCGTAAACAAGAGCCGATACGATCACACCGACAACGACGGCAACGGCCAAATCACTGATCACGGTGATCGCGGACACCAGAACCAAAACAAAGGCATCGGACAAGGGGATTTTGTTAATGATACGGAAACTAGACCAGGCAAAAGTCCCGACAACAACCATAAACATAACGCCAACCAATGCAGCCAGCGGAATTCTTTCAATCAGTGAAGATCCGAAAAGGATAAAGCCAAGTAAGAACAAGGCTGCTGAAATTCCAGAAAGACGTTGGCGACCTCCAGAACTCACATTAATCATGCTCTGACCAATCATGGCGCAGCCTCCCATACCGCCAAAGAAACCGGTCACGGTATTGGCGACACCTTGAGCCACACATTCCTTACTTGCCCCGCCATGAGTTTCCGTGATTTCACTTACCAAGTTAAGAGTAAGCAGGCTTTCAATAAGTCCGATGGCGGCTAGAATGAGCGAAAATGGTAGGACGATCCAAAAAGTCTCAAGTGTCAGAGGGACGGACGGAATATGAAATTCTGGGAGCCCGCCTCCGATGGACGCCAAATCTCCAACCGTCCGCACATCCAGATTAAGTCCGATGACCAAAAGAGAAACGACGCCAATACCAATAAGAGGCGCAGGGATTGCTTTTGTCAGTTTTGGCATGCCAAAGATAATCACCATAGTGAGGGCAACAAGACCTAACATAAGATACAGGCTTTCGCCGCTCATCCACTCCTGCTCACCTTGCGTTCCTGTTATCTTGAACTGCCCTAGTTGCGCTAGGAAAATAACAATGGCTAGACCGTTCACGAACCCCAGCATGACAGGATGAGGCACCATTCGAATGAATTTTCCAAGTTTGAAAATTCCTGCCAAAATTTGAAATATCCCCATTAAAACGACAGCGGCAAATAGATACTCGACCCCATGCAACGCGACCAGGCTTACCATGACAACAGCCAATGCACCGGTCGCACCGGATACCATTCCGGGTCGGCCACCAAACACAGCTGTAATGATACCAACAATAAACGCTGCATACAGACCAACAAGGGGATGAACCCCTGCAACGAAAGCAAAGGCGACGGCTTCAGGAACGAGCGCCAGAGAGACTGTCAAGCCAGATAATAGTTCAGTTTTAATACGGATCAGCGGAGACATCTCACCGCCACTGAAAAGCCGGTTGGTTTTTACTTGCACGAATACATACCCGCTAGTTTTGCCAAAATAAAAGGCGCACATTGAGTTTTGTGCGCCGTCAGAGATTGCGCTGTTGTATAGGAGAAAAATTACGATTACCAGCTAATTTATAGATTAGCTGATGCGCATAATTTGCATATTGATGTAGTGCGCGCGTACTCCGTGACTAGAGGGAAAGCGCCCAATAATCTAAATAGAGGAATTATTATCGTCCTTTTATCATGTGGAAAGAGGAGAGCAAAAGTATCAATTTTCATAATCAGTCATTCGATCCCGAAAAATGAACAATCTCTCATATAAATGATTTCTGTTCTTGACTTTGCGTTGCATTTCAATCATACGGCGTTGGCGCAAATTTTTACAGTTTTCAGAATTTGGGCAATGTGAACAGTATTTCCGCGACATAGAGTGTCGCTGCCGGTCTGATCGTCTTCAACGACTATCCGAGCTAGGCTGGGAGAGACGGTTCCCACCTTATTGGCTTATGAACGCTTGATACTCCAGCTATGTGAGAGACAAGCACGTCTGTTGAAGGACAGTATAAATGACAGTATTTTCAGACCTCAACCTTGTTGAGCCGCTTTTACGTGCATTGGAAAAGCAGGGTTTTGAGTCCCCTACTCCTATCCAGAGCTCTGCTATCCCGTATCTGTTGGAGAGCAAAGACTTGATGGGTATCGCGCAAACTGGCGGCGGTAAAACGGCTGCTTTTGTCCTTCCGCTTTTGCAAACCCTCTCTCATGATCGCAAACGTCCAAAATCAAACAAACCGACGGCAATTATATTGGCGCCAACCCGGGAGCTTGCCAGTCAAATTGGGAAGTGCATTCAGGTCTTCAGCCGCGATATCAAGCTCTTTCACACGGTAGTCTATGGCGGCACACCTTACGGGCCGCAATTTCAAGCCTTGGTTCGTGGTGTTGATATTCTGGTCGCCACACCAGGTCGCTTAAAAGATCACATTGAGCGAGGATCCGTTCAACTTGATAATGTACGGACTTTAATTCTGGATGAAGCCGATAGAATGCTCGATATGGGTTTTATCGATGATGTCACTGAAATCTCTGCAAAACTTCCTGAAAACCATCAAACTGTCATGTTTTCAGCGACAATGAGCTCACAGATCAAACATCTGTCAAAGCAACTTCTGAACAATCCTGTTTATGTTGAAGCGCCGCGAGAGACAATGGTCGCAAATACCATTGATCATTCGGTCCTAATGGTGGCGCAACAACACAAAAAAGACCTCTTGATGCATTTGCTCGCTTTGGAGGGGAAAGATCGGGTTCTGGTTTTTGTGCGGACCAAGGCGACCACAGAAACCATTGCGGCGGATATTGAAGCGGAAGTTGAAGGCATCAAGGCGGCAGCCATCCACGGTGACAAACCGCAACGGGCCAGAGAGAGAACCCTTCGTTCCTTTAAAAACGGAAAATTCTCAGTCCTCGTTGCAACGGATGTGGCCGCACGGGGGATTGACGTCAGCGGAATAACCCATGTGATCAATTACGATCTTCCAATGGAACCTGAAAATTATGTGCATCGTGTTGGGCGAACAGGCCGTGCCGGTGCAACAGGTATAGCAATATCTCTTTGTGAGCCACGAGAGCGAAACCTTCTTCGCAGTGTGGAACAAACAATTAAACAGCAAGTGCGAGTTGATGACGACCATCCCTTCCCGGCCCCAGCGCCATCAAAGAAAAAGCATCGTCCATCCGGATCCAAAAAACCGTTTAGTAAAACCAAGAAAACCGTCAGCAAGAACAAGGGTAAGCCACGTTTTATGGATGCCAAACGGTCCAATTCCCCATCAAATGGAGCGAATAAGCGTTCAGCAACAAAGCGTCAAAAATTTAAGCGTGCAAGTTAAGCACTGAATTTTCGATCGCAAAGAAATCGGCCGCTAGAGGTTCGCGGCCGTTTATCTTTGAAAAATCGCAAGTTTTGCAAATTGACCCACCCCACATTTAGCTGCATTCTAGGCTTCCAATTTCAGGAGTAGCCGACGTGCACGAATATTCGATCGATAGCTTAGAAGTAGCCGCTGTATATCAATCATTCCCCCAACCAATCCGGCAAAAGCTTCTGAAACTCAGGCAGATGATATTTGAGATTGCGGATCAAACCGACACGATCGGCCAAATCAGTGAAACGTTAAAATGGGGCGTTCCCAGCTACCTTACCAGCCGACCTAAAAGTGGAACGACTGTACGGTTGCAGTGGATACCCGGCGCCAAGCGGTATGGCATCTTCGTTCACTGCCAAACGTCTCTCATCCCTGACTTCAAAGAAAAATACCCTAGAGATCTCAAATTTGAGAAAAGCAGAGGAATCCTGTTCGAAGAAGGTGATGACTTTCCTCCGGTAATAATTAAAGAATTTTTGACGATGGCACTCACTTATCACGCCGCTGGAAAATTGCAAAAAAGCGCTTAATCCCGTAGGAAGGAGAGTTTTTTTCGTAAAATCGCCCGTGCTTGTTGCACGCGCTTTCGAGCGTTGTCGTTGGAAATATTCAGAGACATGGCGATAAAATCGTATTCCTCCCCTTTGACCAGCCTCATGACCAGTGGCTCCTGTAGTTTTTTTGGTAAATCATTTATCGCTCTGACAAGAGTTGAACCCAGCTCAGAATTTAGAAGCTCCGCTTCCGGAGTCACTTCAATTTTTTCACTCTCACTTGCATCAATGACCACGATCTCTTTGACTTTATCACTCAATCTGGAACGGCGTTTGTTGGATCGGTGAATATCAATGCAAATATTATGAAGAAGCCGGGCAAACCAGGCACGTTCATTACTAATTTGCGACCTATGGGCTCCATACTTTTCAAAGGCTCTAATTGTTGCCGAACTTAAGGCATCTTCAGCATCTGCCGAACTGACATTCATCCACATATAACTC
>JAESPT010000472.1 GCA_016765515.1 Sneathiella sp.
GACTTGAGCGCGGATAACTGGGTTACCCTTGTTGGTCAGTATAAAGCTAAAGTGGAAGAAGAGCTGGGACGGCCTTTTCCGCAAGATGTGCAAGATCAGCTCTGGGGTGCCGTCACAGCAGTTTTCGGATCCTGGATGAACCAACGAGCGATTACTTATCGCCGTCTTCATGACATTCCTGCCCAGTGGGGAACTGCTGTTAATGTACAGGCCATGGTTTTCGGTAACATGGGCGATGACAGTGCAACCGGTGTTGCCTTTACCCGCGACCCATCAACCGGCGCAAAAATCTTCTATGGTGAGTTCCTGGTGAATGCACAAGGTGAAGATGTTGTGGCCGGAATTCGCACACCGCAAAATCTGACCAAACAATCCCGGCTGGATGCGGGCGCTGAAGCCCTGTCCATGGAAGAAATTATGCCGGTTGTTTTTGGTGAACTGGTTGATGTCTACAAAAAACTGGAAGCCCATTACCGGGACATGCAGGACATCGAGTTTACAGTTCAGCAAGGCAAGCTGTGGATGTTACAGACTCGCTCCGGCAAGCGCACCGCGAGCGCAGCATTGCAAATCGCCATCCATATGGTTGAAGAAAACCTGATCACTAAGGAAGAGGCGGTCTTGCGTATTGAACCGTCTTCTCTGGATCAACTTCTGCATCCAACCCTTGATCCAGAAGCAAAGAAGGACATTATCGCGAAAGGCCTTCCAGCCAGCCCTGGTGCAGCCTCTGGTCAGATAGTCTTCAATAGTGACGATGCCGAAAAGCTCGCAGGCGAAGGGGTCTCCGTTATCCTGGTGCGCATTGAAACCAGTCCTGAAGACATTCACGGCATGCATGCGGCTAAAGGAATTTTGACCAGCCGCGGCGGGATGACCTCTCATGCTGCCGTTGTTGCCCGCGGCATGGGCCGGGCCTGTGTGTCTGGCGCCGGATCCCTCAATATTGACTATAAGGATGAAACCCTGACCGTTATGGGAACCACCTATAGCAAGGGAGATATTATCACCATCGATGGCGGTGCAGGTGAAGTGATGGTCGGGTCTGTCGGTATGATCCAGCCAGAACTCTCCGGGACGTTTGGAATTCTGATGGGATGGGCGGACGAAATTCGCCGCATGAAAGTTCGCACCAATGCAGAAACTCCGCATGATGCGGAAACAGCGCGCAAATTTGGCGCGGAAGGCATTGGTTTGTGCCGGACAGAGCATATGTTCTTTGATGCGGACCGTATCGTTGCTGTTCGCCAGATGATTTTGGCGGAAAATCTTGAAGAACGTCAGGACGCGCTGGCCAAATTGCTCCCCGTACAGCGGGCCGATTTTGTTGATCTGTTCCGCATTATGGCAGGCTTGCCGGTGACGGTTCGACTGCTTGATCCGCCGCTGCATGAATTCCTGCCTAAAACAGATGAAGAGATTGATGATCTCGCCAAAGCGCTTGGCGCCGATGCCAAAAAACTGCGCCACCGCGCTTTGCAACTGCATGAATTCAACCCCATGCTGGGGCATCGGGGCTGCCGCTTAGGTATATCCTATCCGGAAATATATGAAATGCAGGCCCGGGCAATTTTGGAAGCTGCCGCGACGGTGAGTAAGGAACTTGGAGAGCCTGTGGTTCCGGAGATCATGATCCCGTTGGTTGCAACCAAGAAGGAACTGGAAATCCTCAAAGGCAAGATCGAAGCGGTAAGTAAGGCTGTTGCCGAAGAGACGGGCAGTGACGTGGACTATCTGATCGGGACGATGATTGAATTGCCACGTGCCTGTCTGCAAGCGGGGCAAATTGCCGAAGAAGCTGAGTTTTTCTCCTTTGGCACAAATGATTTGACCCAGACAACCTACGGCATCAGCCGCGATGACTCTGGCTCATTCCTTGATGATTATGTCGGGCAAGGGATTTATGAAACGGACCCCTTTGTCTCTCTCGATCAGGAGGGCGTCGGTGAGCTTGTAAAAATCGCTGTAGAACGAGGCCGCGTCACACGCGAAAATATCAAACTCGGGATCTGCGGCGAACATGGCGGTGATCCTGCCAGTATCGATTTTTGCGAGCAGATTGGCCTTGATTATGTCTCCTGCTCTCCTTACCGGGTTCCCATTGCCCGCCTCGCCGCCGCGCAAGCGGCTCTGGGACTGAAACGGGTCTCTGAAGCGTAAATAAGAAAACTGATCAGCCCGGGAATTTCCCGGGCTTTTTTGTGCCCGCCTATGTCGTGTTCTTCATTTTCACTCTTGCTCATTCAGGGTGAACTAGCCGACTGGTTGAACAAGAGTTTCCATAAAAACCAGTGAGTATTCTGATTATCTGATTTTAGTAATTCACATAAAGATAATACTTGTGATTGTGTAAAATCTATTTCTATACTTCCTCAGTTTGAATAATTGACCAAATGGTCAACAAAAAACAAAACTGGGGGATCGGCGGATGGCACTCGTCATAAATGAATTTTTCTTCGATAACAGCGGCGCAGATATTTACGAGTTTATTGAGCTTAAAGGAGATCCGAATACAGACTATTCGGGCTATACGGTTGTTTATATTGAAGGGGATAATGGATCAACGCTAGGTCGGGTGAATATCGCTGTTGAACTTGGACCCGATGCCATAACTGATGCAAATGGCATTCTGAATATCGAATTCACGCCCGGAGAACTTCAGAATGGAACGGGGACGATCATGCTGGTCAATGGACCGGTAACGGAGGCCTATGCGGATGTTGATCAGGACGGCACCCTGGATGTTGCCTGGGATATTGTAGACAGCGTTGCGGTGGATGAAGGGGGCACAGACATTGTCTATTCTTCAACCGTTGTCGACGCCCGCGGCGGGGCATCCCTTGATCCAGAGACCGGGGAGTGGGTTGCAAATGACTATACGGGAGTTGGTCTGCCCGGTTCATCTGAAGTTGGACCTGTTGGCAATGATGAGGTTGCCAGTACGCCGGGCGCCGTCAATGACAGTCCTGTTGGTGAGGACGAGGAGCCGCCGTTCGAGCCGGCGCCCCCTGAAGATCTGACCGCCATATATGACATCCAGGGGGAGGGGCATACCTCTACTTTCAACGGGTTGGATGTTATATCCGTTGGCATTGTCACAGCAGTGGATAGCAATGGTTTTTATTTTCAGGATGCGACCGGCGATGGCAATGCGCGGACGTCGGATGGTGTGTTTGTCTATACCGGATCGGCGCCGGATGTTGTTGTTGGCGATAATGTTCAGGTCACCGGCAATGTGGGGGAATACCAGCC
>JAESPT010000473.1 GCA_016765515.1 Sneathiella sp.
CGACCCTCTTTCCAACGGTTTTTAAATTCTGTTTAGTTCACGATATTGATCCGCGCGACAGCCTTATTCCTGTTCAGCCGGCAGCGCATTATCATATGGGCGGAGTTGCAACAGATGAAAACGGCCAAACTTCGCTACCGGGTCTTTGGGCCTGCGGGGAAGCCGCTTGCACAGGCTTACATGGCGCCAATCGCCTCGCCAGTAACTCCTTGCTTGAAGCCCTTGTCTTCGGCCCCCTGGTCAGTGACGATATCAAAAAGCAATCACACATCGGACCCCCGCGGCAAAAGCCTGTGCTTCAGCATTCCATCGCGGCACAAGATCCAACATTGGAAAAAACGGCTCTTTCAGAGTTGCAATCCCTCAATTATCGATATTTGGGACTCTGCCGAGATCATAATGGGCTCACCCACTTATTGGCTCAGTTGCAAAGACTTGAAGAGCAACAGGGCACGCCGTCTCAGCGGTTTAAGAATATGGTGACGTGCAGCCGCTTAATCGCGACGGCGGCTCTGCTCAGGCGAGAAAGTCGCGGGAGTCATTACCGCCTTGATTTTCCCCAGTGCCGTTCTGAATTCGCCCATCATTCTCACTTAACACTTCAGGATTGCCAGCTGAGCCACTTTGAAACTGACATTCCACTTGCCTCCTGAGAACAACAAAGAAAATGATCATGCCAAACTCTCTCTCTGCCTTGCCCAAAACCCTTGTCACCCGCGCTGTTCAAGACGCTCTTCTCGAAGATCTGGGGTCGACCGGGGATCTGACCAGTGACAGCATGATCCCCGAAGAGGCAACACTCATCGCCTCTGTGGTCAACCGACAACCCGGCTGCATTGCCGGCACGGACTTCATTCGGGCGGCAATGGCCGAACTCTCCCATGACGTGCGTGTTGAAATTCACCAGAAGGACGGATCTGTTATCCCTGCGGGGACTACTATTGCTACTCTGTCCGGTCCTGCTAGATCCATTCTCAGCGGGGAACGGGTTGGCTTGAATTTTCTAACTCACCTATCCGGAATTGCCACCGCTACCCGGGAAATTGTCGACCTGATCGACGATCTTCCGGTTCGGGTGACCTGCACGCGCAAAACCACGCCGGGATTGCGGGCTTTTGAAAAATTCGCAGTGCGCGCTGGCGGCGGTCATAATCACCGGTTCGGCCTGTATGACGGTGTCATGCTCAAAGATAATCATATTGCGGCTGTGGGCGGTGATATTGGGACAGCCATTGATCAGGCCCGCGCCCATATTGGCCATATGGTCAAAATTGAAGTCGAAGTGGATACACTGGATCAACTGGAAAAGGCCCTTCCCCACGCGCCCGATATCTTTCTGTTGGACAATATGTCTCTGGATCAACTTGTAACAGCCGTCCGGATGATTGATGGCCGTGCCATCGCCGAAGCTTCCGGCGGCATTACGTCAAAAACGGCCCGCGCCATTGCCGAGACTGGGGTTGATGTCATGTCGCTGGGGTGGTTGACCCACAGCGCGCCAAGTCTTGATATCGGGCTGGATATCCTGTGATATCCATGTTCGCCATCGACCATCTGGTAGAAATTGCGAATATGTAGGTTAACCAGTTGATAAATTTCTTATATTCAACTTATAGTAAAATCTTGTTATTCATGCCTGACGTTCGGTCGAGGTATCATAATGATCATCAGGTGATATCATGACATTCGAATTTTGGCTTGGTTTTGTCGGCATTTGGTTACTCGCAACGTTACCTCTGGGCCCTAATGCAGCTTTCACAATTTCCTCAACTATTTCTCAAGGGCGAAGCAAAGCTTTATGTGTGCCATTCGGCATCGGATTAGCAAGTATAGTTCACGCATTATCCGCCTCTTTAGGTGTCGGTTCACTCCTCCTAGCCTTTCCAGCGTTATTCGGAATTTTAAAAATAGCCGGAGCAATCTATCTAATATGGCTTGGTATCAAATTCTGGAGAAAGAAAAGTGTTGTGAGCATGGAAGGTGAAAAAACAAAGTCGATTTCTGGCCCTCGACTAATCACTCAGGGATTTTTAGTATCGTTAAGCAATCCAAAGGCTATTCTATCATATATGGTTTTATTTCTTGCATACATTGACATAACAGCGAGTGTTTGGACGCAGCTTTTAATTTTGATCCCAACGTCCACAGCCATTGTGTTATGTGTCTATTTTGGCTATGCACTTCTTTCCTTGCCGCTCAAAAATTGGATGTCAACGACCTCCAGACAACGAGCACTCAACCGCACCACCGGGAGCTTTTTTATGATAGCGGGTCTCGGTATTATGGTTCGGGCACTTAGTCGAAACTAGGCTCTGTTGAAAACTGCCCCTAGCTGTCTTTATTTTCCTTAAGATATTCCATCAGGGAGGCATAGGCCCCTTGGATATGCTGTCGGATCATTTCAGCGGCGCGATCCCCATCCCCCTGCTCACATGCTTCCAGAATTTCCAGATGCTCTTTTCGGGCGCGGGTCATACCATGGGTTAACACCAGCTGCGCCCGGATATAGGAATCCACCCGGTCAATCGCCTCCCGGATGGTTTTCAGGTGAAACGGATAGTTGGCATCCTGATAGAGAGTTTCGTGAAAGAGCCTGTTCCACTCTCCCCACTTGCCCGCGTCCTCTTCGTCGCTGAACTCTTCGCAATACCGACGCGCATCAGCCAGCGTCTGCGGTTTGATATTCTCCACAGATCGCTTGATGACCAGAGGTTCCAGATAGGCGCGAATAGCGAAAATTTCTTCAATTTCCGCGTTACTCAGCGACGAGACAACCGCCCCTTTATATCGTTCATTCTGCACAAGACCTTGAGCTTCAAGGCGTTTTAAGGCTTCGCGCACCGGTATCCGGCTTACATTAAAAACTTTGGCAATATATTCCTGACGGATCGAATCCCCGGCTTTCAAATGTCCGCTGATAATCTCATCGCGCAGGGCATTATAGATCACATCTGACGAGGATGCCGTTTTTCCCAGATCAATCGCCCGCTCTTCCAAACCTTCGTACAACGCCGGACCTTCCTTGTTTTTACTGGATTTTCAATACGAAACATTCCCCCTCCTGTCAAACACACTGGCCTCAATTGTATAATTTTGAAAAAACTATTGCATATTGGATCCAATATACAATATGAGTGAAGCATCGCAATTCTTGAAGGGTGAAAACAATGTGGACAGGCATAATTCCGGCGGTGACAACAAAATTTGATAAAAATGACTCTCTTGATATCAAGGAGATGCAGCGCTGTTTTGACTATCAAATGGACGCGGGCTGTGATGGGTTGATCGTGTGCGGCTCGTTAGGGGAAGGCTCCATGCTCTCCGCCGATGAGAAAATTGAAGTTCTTAAAATCGCCAAACACTCTACCGGTTCAAAACCAACCCTGATGACCGTTAATGAAGCCACGACACGAGATGCCTGCCGGATGGGAGAGGCCGCCGCCAAAGCCGGTGCCGATGGGTTGATGGTTGTCCCAAGCCCGATTTATCATACAGACCGCCGGGAAACCGTTGCGGCTTTGCGTGCCGTCGCTGAAGCCGCCGATCTGCCGATCATGATTTACTCGAACCGTGTCGCCTACCGCGTTGATGTAACGCCGGAAATCCTGATGGATCTTGCCGACGACAAACGTTTTGTCGCCATCAAGGAAAGCTCCGATGACATTCGCCGGACCACCGAAATTATCAACCTTCTTGGAGATCGTTATAACATCCTGACCGGCGTTGATAATCTGGGGTTTGAAGCGTTAAGTGTGGGCGCGGTTGGCTGGGTTGCCGGTCTTGTTGTTGCCTTTCCAAAAGAAAATGTGGCGATTTACCGCTTGATGCAGGAAGGCCGCACCCGGGAGGCACTGGAGATTTATCGCTGGTTCCGCCCGCTGCTTGACCTGGATGTCTCCACCTATCTTGTTCAGAACATCAAACTGGCGGAAGCCATCGAACTGGGTTCCAATGATCGGGTCCGCGCGCCGCGCCTTCCTTTGATTGGGGAGCAACGGGCACGGGTAGAAAAAATTGTTCGCGATGCCATCGCAACCCGCCCTATTCTTCCTACCTTTAAACAGGCCGCAGCCTAAATTTTCATAGGATCGCATTAAAATGGCACGGCATACTTTCTTTTGTATCGATGGACATACCTGCGGCAATCCAGTGCGCGTGGTTGCGGGCGGCGCACCGGATCTCAAGGGTCAAAGCATGATCGAAAAGCGGGCCTATTTTCTGAAGCATTATGACTGGATCCGCACAGGACTGATGTTTGAGCCCCGCGGTCATGATATGATGTCCGGTGCCATTCTCATGCCGCCAACCCGGGATGACTGTGATATTGCGATCCTGTTCATTGAAACGTCTGGCTGTCTGCCC
>JAESPT010000474.1 GCA_016765515.1 Sneathiella sp.
GGAAAAAGAAATTACCAAAGCGTTCGTTTATGCGTATGAAGAACAGGCGGAAACCCTGTTCCAGAACTACCTTGATCATGCAGAAGCCTACGTCAATAAAACGACGGTAAAGGACACCAGTTCACGGGATGAAATGCAACCCGATGAAAATTTTCTGAAAAACATCGAGGAACAGATCGCCATTATCGGATCTTCAGTGGATGGTTTTCGCCAGGAGGTTATTTCCTATCTTTGGGCCGTTGGGCGTCGCGGGAAGAAGGTGAATTACGCGAGCTACGAGCCGCTTAAAGAAGCTATTGAAAAGAAACTGATGGAATCTGTCCGCGATATTAGTCGTATTATCACCAAAGCCCGTACGCGCGACGAAGATCAGCAAGAAAAATTCGGGGCGCTTGTCCAGAATATGCTGGACCGTGGATATAATGAATATTCTGCCGATATGGTTTTGAAATACGCTTCAAATCACCTTTGGAAAGATTAAGGAGGGGACTATGGGCGCCGTCTTTCGTCCCCATTCTCCGTCAGATAGTCTGCAGTCAGATCGCACATCTGGAGACAGGCAGCGTCATCGCGAAAAACTGCGGGAAGCGCTGAAAGAGAATATCGCGGATGTCATTTCCGAACAGTCCATCATAGGGCGCGGTGCGGACAGTATTGTTAAAGTCCCTATTCGTGGCATTAAGGAATATCGTTTTGTCTACGGTCAAAATAATCCTCGGGTGGCTCAGGGTGACGGTAATAGTGAACCTGGTCAAAAAGTCGGAAAGACCGATCAATCTGGCAAATCAGGTGACGGCAAAGCTGGAAATATGCCCGGGGAAGATTATTACGAGACGGATGTTACTCTCGAAGAACTTGTCGATATCATGTTTGAGGATTTGGAACTTCCCGATCTGGAAAGCAAGCCCCTTCGCGCCATAGAAGCAGAATATACCCATAAGAGAAGCGGGACAAAGCGTGTTGGAATTCGGGCTCATCTTGATAAAAAGAGGACTGCGAAAAATCGTTTGAAACGTCGCTTTGTCCAGGAAAAAATCGACAATGCACGTCCTGCCGTAGAACCTGAGAACACGGATGATGGGGGAGAAAAACCAAGCTTCCCATTCAATCAAAAGGATTTCAGGTATCATCGTCATAAGCCTGATATTCGATATGAATCCAATGCGGTTGTCATATGCATCATGGACACTTCGGGGTCCATGAACGTCATGAAGAAATATTTGGCGCGCAGTTTTTTCTTCTTGCTGTATCAATTTGTTAAATTGAAATATCGGACAACGGAACTGGTTTTTATCGCGCATGATACGCAGGCCAAAGAAGTGAACGAGGATGATTTCTTTCATCGCGGCGAATCCGGTGGCACGATGATTTCGTCAGGCTATCAGAAAGCCCTCGATATTATCCATAGTCGTTTTGACCCATCGCTTTGGAATGTTTACGCGTTTCATTGTTCGGATGGCGATAATTTTCAGGAAGACATTCCAAAAACAATGGCGCTGACAAAAGAGTTATGTCGCTACTGCAATTTGTTTGGCTATGGCGAGATAAAACCCACAGGAGGTGTTTCCTGGGGAACACCGATGCTGAAGCATTTTGACGACGTTAAAGCGGATAATTTTACGACTGTTGGAATTTCCTCTAAAGCCGATATATGGCCGAAATTCAGGGCTTTCCTATCACGAGAGAGAGAAAAAACCGGTCATACTACGAACGTTTTTGATCCCACTGGATAAGGAAGAGGTACTTTATGGGAGCCAGTTACGACATTCGTGACTTGCAGAATTGGGAAGCCAAAATTTTTGACAAAGTCCAGGAATTCGGCTTGAACTGCTATCCGCAAGAGTTTGATATTTGCGATCACATTCAGATGCTGGGGATGATGACATATCATGGTATGCCCTCCCATTATCCGCACTGGTCTTTTGGAAAGTCCTTCGAACGAACCAAAACTTTCTATGATCACGGTGTCCAAGGCATTCCGTATGAAATGGTGATCAATAGTGATCCTGCCATTGCAGGGCTTATGCGAGATAATTCTTTATGTCTTCAAATTCTGACAATGGCCCATGTTTATGGGCACAATGATTTTTTTAAAAATAATTTTACTTTTCATCACACCCAGGCCGATCTTGTTGTCGCTCGTTTCAAATCCCATGCGGATCGGATCAGAAATTATGTGGAGGATCCCTCCATCGGGCAGGATGCTGTTGAAAGAATTCTTGATGCGGCCCATGCACTGTCATTTCAGTGCCGAAGGAACCAGGCCATTAAAAGGCGGGATCGAGAGGAACAAATCAGTCGGCTAGTTGAGGACGCATGGGCAGATGAAAAAGAAAAGAAAGCAACGTCCAGCAAAGAAGAAAGCCCCGAGCTCGACATATACAAGATACCGTTGGAGCCCGAAGAAAATATTCTCCTGTTCATTCGAGATTACAATCCCCGTCTGACGGAATGGGAAAAGGATGTTCTGACAATTGTACATGAGGAGGCATTGTATTTTCAGCCGCAAATGGAAACGAAAATCATTAATGAGGGCTGGGCTTGCTATTGGCACCGGGAAATTTTGAACAGCCTGGATTTACCGTCAGAAATTCATATGGAATTTCTCGTCAGGCATAATCAGGTTGTGCGCCCCATTCCAGGGGACCTCAACCCGTATAGTATTGGTTTGACCCTTTGGGACCGGATTGAAGAAGTGATCTTGGGGGAGGCTCGAAATCACAATGAAGATCGGCAGGAGTTGAATACTCGGGAGGCTCTATTCGAGATCCGAGAAGTTGACCGCGATACGTCTTTTATCCGCCGTTTCATGGACCGGGAGACTATGGAAAAACTGGATTTATTTGAAGCAACCCCGCAACATCAGGATTGGGTTATTTCCAAGATTTCCGACGAAGATAATTGGAAACCAATACGGGACCTGCTTGTCAATTCAGTTGGTTTGTCCTCCATCCCCAATATTGCCATCGTCGATTGTGATGCCAACCACACAAGAACTCTTCGCCTTGCTCATGAGTTTGACGGGCGAGAACTGGAAGCCAAATATGCGGAGAAAACTCTGGAACATATTTATCAGCTTTGGGGACGTCGCGTTGTTCTGGAAACAACAATGAATAACAGTACAACTAAATACAGTTTCGACGGGGACGGGTTGTCCATAACAGCAGACCTTGTAGAATCCATGTATCCTGCTTTTGATTATCCCTGAATAACCCTTATTTTCTTTGTAGATAACCCCTTTCCACCCCGATCGCGCAATCGATTGGAAATGACGCTGTATGCCCAGTGAGTGTCGTCATCCCGATAGCCTATCATCTGTTCTTTCTTTATTAAGTTATTATGCAAGCTCGTCATTTTTAAACGTGAGTGTTTTAAAATACGAGCTATAAAGGCCTGGATTTTAAGGCGTAATGACCAAGGACAACTTTATGACTGATACAGCGGATCTCCCTCTTTACATCAGCGGTTTGAAAACCGATGCCTTAAGTGGAGAGTTTTTTGAAAACCGAAATCCTGCCGATGGGAAAGTTATTTGTACTGTTCACCAGGCTGGTCAGTCAGATGTAGATCATGCTGTCGCCTCAGCCCGTGAGGCTTTCGAAGACTGGGCAGCCACACCAGGGCTAGAGCGGGGGCGTGTGTTGTTGCGTGCTGCCAATATTATGCGCGAAAGGCGGACAGAGCTTGCTGAACTTGAGTGTCGTGATACTGGAAAGCCGATATCCGAAACTCCCTATGCCGATGTGGATAGCGCTATAGACGCGTTGGAGTTTTTCGGCGGTTTGGCTGCGGATATTCGCGGTGACTATCACGATTTAGGCGACGGATCCTTCGCCTATACCATTCGGGAACCCTTGGGTGTATGCGCCGGTATAGGCGCCTGGAATTATCCGCTGCAAATCGCGACGTGGAAATCTGCCCCGGCACTTGCTGCAGGCAATGCCATGGTGTTCAAACCGTCGGAACAAACACCAAGTACAACGATGGCACTGGCTGAAATTTACACCCAGGCTGGTTTGCCCGAAGGAATCTTCAATGTGATTCACGGAAGCGGCGAAACTGGTCATTTACTGGCCACCCATCCCGGCATCGCCAAAATTTCCTTTACGGGTTCAGTGCCCACTGGAAAGCGGGTTCTCAACGATGCTGCAGCAACTGTAAAACATGTGACCATGGAGCTTGGCGGGAAATCGCCCCTTATCATATTCAGTGATGCTCAGCTTTATAATGCTGTGTCAGCCGCGATGAATGCCAATTTTTACAGTCAGGGTGAAGTTTGTTCAAATGGCACACGTGTCTTTGTCCATGAGGATATTCATGATGATTTTGTTGCCCTTCTTAAAGTCCGTACCGAAGCGATGATTGTCGGGGATCCCATGGATCCGGCGACCCATGTGGGCGCGATGATTAACCCTGCTCATATGGGAA
>JAESPT010000475.1 GCA_016765515.1 Sneathiella sp.
CCCATGAGACGATCAGCAAGGATGACAGTCTCTTTCTGGCCGCAATGACGATACACTTCGTCAATCACAGAAGTGATTTCCTTCTTGGTCAAAAGACGGTTGATCAAATCAAAGTTGACTTTGGAATTCTGTGGCAAAATTTCTTCAATCAGCATCCGGCCAGGTGTCGTTTCGACCAACCGCAGCTCTTCACTGCCATCTTCAACAATATATTTGATCTTTGTTTTGATCTTACTGTGCAGTGTAAGGATTTTGTTGTCGATCCCATGCTGCGCTTCAGCCATGTCTGAAATCAGCATACCTTCACCAGGTTCAGCCGCCATATCCATTGTAAGATAATAGATACCCAGAACGATATCCTGACTTGGCACGATAATCGGCTTGCCACTTGCTGGGCTGAGGATGTTATTCGTTGACATCATCAGAACGCGGGCTTCAAGCTGAGCTTCCAGAGAGAGCGGTATATGAACCGCCATTTGGTCACCATCAAAGTCAGCATTGAAGGCAGTACAAACCAAAGGATGCAACTGAATTGCTTTACCCTCAATCAACACAGGTTCGAACGCCTGAATTCCCAACCGATGAAGGGTTGGTGCGCGGTTCAACAGCACAGGATGTTCGCGAATAACTTCGTCTAGAATATCCCAGACCTCAGGGCGTTCTTTTTCTACCAGTTTCTTGGCCATTTTCACTGTGGCAGCCATGCCTTTCAATTCAAGCTTGGCATAGATAAACGGTTTAAACAGTTCGAGCGCCATCTTCTTCGGCAAGCCACACTGATGCAATTTCAGCTCCGGCCCCACAACAATCACTGAACGACCAGAATAATCGACACGTTTACCAAGTAGATTCTGGCGGAAGCGACCTTGTTTACCCTTCAACATATCGGAAAGAGATTTCAAAGGACGCTTGTTAGCACCTGTTATGACACGGCCGCGGCGACCATTATCAAACAGTGCATCAACAGATTCCTGAAGCATCCGTTTTTCGTTTCGAACAATAATATCTGGAGCGCGCAATTCAATAAGGCGCTTCAAGCGATTGTTCCGGTTAATAACGCGGCGATACAGATCGTTAAGATCAGAGGTAGCAAAACGGCCACCATCAAGTGGAACCAATGGACGAAGTTCTGGCGGGATCACAGGAATGACTTGGAGGATCATCCATTCAGGACGGTTACCAGATTCCATGAAGGCTTCAATCAGCTTCAGGCGCTTAGCCAGTTTCTTGGGCTTCGCTTCAGAAGTTGTTGTTCTCATTTCCTCGCGAATTTCTTCGCTTATGGTTTCCAAATCAAGGGCTGCCAAAATATCGCGAATAGCTTCAGCGCCAATGCTGGCAGTAAATGCATCTTCACCATATTCGTCCTGAGAATCCAAGAACTCTTCTTCAGAGAGAAGCTGGAACTGTTTCAATGGAGATAGACCAGGTTCAATCACAACATAATTCTCAAAGTAGAGAATACGTTCCAGATCTTTCAAGGTCATGTCCAACAGCAAACCAATCCGCGATGGAAGTGATTTCAAAAACCAAATATGAGCAACCGGAGACGCCAATTCAATGTGAGCCATCCGCTCACGCCGAACTTTGGACAACGTAACTTCGACACCACATTTTTCGCAAGTGATGCCGCGATATTTCATTCGCTTGTACTTACCGCACAAGCATTCGTAATCTTTAATCGGACCAAAAATTCTGGCGCAAAAAAGGCCATCTTTTTCTGGCTTGAAAGTCCGGTAATTGATGGTTTCGGGCTTCTTGATTTCGCCATAAGACCAAGAACGAATACGTTCTGGTGAAGCGATTGAGATTCTAATCTCATCAAATGCCTGAGTGCCCTGTGGCTGACCGAAAAGATTCATCAACTCATTCATGGACCAACTCTCCTTTTAAACCCCGTTTTTCGGGTGGCGCTTGTATAGCGGCCAAAATTAATTCCGTGACGACAATTGGATTGGCTCCGACATATGCCGGAGCCTTAATCCTTAGTAACCGATTTGTGTAAGCTCTACATTCAGGCACAAGGAACGCATTTCCTTGACCAGGACGTTAAAGCTTTCAGGTATACCTGCTTCAAAAGTATCATCGCCGCGTACAATCGCTTCATACACTTTCGTACGACCTGCAACATCGTCTGATTTCACGGTTAGCATTTCCTGAAGTGTATAAGCAGCACCATATGCCTGAAGCGCCCATACCTCCATTTCACCAAACCGTTGACCACCAAACTGTGCCTTACCACCAAGCGGCTGCTGAGTAACAAGACTGTACGGACCGATTGAACGAGCATGAATTTTATCATCAACCAAATGATGAAGTTTCAGCATATAGATGTAACCCACAGTCACCTTACGATCGAAAGGTTCACCTGTACGACCATCGATCAATGTAACCTGACCGGATGTATCCAACCCGGCGACTTCCAGAAGACGATTGATATCGCTTTCTTTGGCGCCATCAAAAACAGGAGTAGCAATTGGAACTCCGTTTCTCAGATTGTTGCCGAGTTCATCAAATTGTTCGTCGGACATGTCGGAGATTTTTTCATCATACTCTTTATCTCCATACACTTCCCGCAACTTACCTTTAAGGGGTTCGTAGTCTGAAGAGCCCAGTTTGATGCGATCCATGATTTCAGTCACTTGAACGCCAATACCATGGCTGGCCCAGCCCAAATGTGTTTCCAAGATCTGGCCAACATTCATACGCGATGGTACGCCCAGTGGATTCAGAACGATATCAACCGGTTTGCCATCTTCAAGATACGGCATGTCTTCTTGCGGAAGAATACGGGAAATACCACCCTTATTACCATGACGACCGGCCATCTTATCACCAGGTTGCAGCTTGCGCTTCACAGCTACGAAGACTTTAACCATCTTCATAACACCAGGTGCCAGTTCATCGCCGCGCTGCAGTTTGTCGACCTTGTTTTCAAACCGGGCACGCAAGCGCCCGATGGCTTCGTCATACTGCTTCTTGAGCGCTTCAATGTTGGTCATAGTCGTGTCGTCTTCAACACTGATCTGCCACCAAACACCTGGATGTAATCCCAACATTTTCTCAGATGAAATTACTTCACCTTGCGAGAATTCAGCAGGACCTGATGCAATAGTCTGTCCATCGAGGAGACCTTTCAAACGATCATAAATCGTCCGTTCAAGGATAGCCTTCTCATCGTCCCTGTCTTTTGCCAGATGCTCAATCTCATCCCGTTCAATTGCCAACGCACGTTCGTCTTTTTCCACACCGTGGCGATTAAAGACACGAACTTCAACAACCGTGCCAGCAACCCCCGGAGGCAGACGCAAAGAAGTATCCCGAACGTCTGATGCTTTCTCACCAAAGATGGCACGAAGAAGTTTTTCTTCCGGTGTCATCGGGCTTTCGCCTTTTGGTGTGATTTTACCAACAAGAATATCACCAGGTTGAATTTCAGCACCCACATAAACGATGCCAGCTTCATCCAGACTTTTCAGGCCTTCTTCGCCAACATTTGGAATATCACGGGTGATTTCCTCAGGGCCAAGCTTCGTATCACGAGCAGCAACTTCAAATTCTTCAATATGAATGGATGTGAAAACGTCGTCTTTCACGATCCTTTCAGAAATGAGGATCGAATCTTCGAAGTTATAGCCGTTCCACGGCATAAACGCGACCAGCACGTTTCTACCGAGAGCAAGTTCTCCCAAATCCGTAGACGGGCCATCACAAATAATATCACCCGCGTCAATTTTATCGCCAACTTTCACAAGTGGACGCTGATTGATGCACGTATTCTGATTTGACCGCTGGAATTTCAACAGGTTGTAGATATCTACGCCAGATTTACTCAAATCTTCTTCTTCAGCGCGAATAACGATACGAGTCGCATCCACCTGATCAACAATTCCCGAACGCTTGGCGACGGTAGCAACACCGGAGTCCCGAGCAACACGTTCTTCCATACCTGTTCCAACGATAGGCGCTTCAGCCTTCAGGAGAGGAACAGCCTGGCGCTGCATGTTTGATCCCATCAAGCCGCGGTTCGCATCATCGTTTTCCAGGAACGGAATAAGTGAAGCACCAACAGAAACCAGCTGTTTAGGAGACACATCGATGAAGGTCACCTCCTCCGGTTTTACGACAACATACTCGCCTTGCGCACGACAGCGAATGAAGTCTTCTGTGAAGCAACCATTTTCATCCAGAGCCGCATTGGCTTGTGAAATCGTATGCTTGCTCTCCTCCATAGCGGAGAGATATTTGACTTCACCCGTCAGCTTGCTGTTTTCAACGCGCTGATAAGGACTTTCAATAAAGCCGTATTTGTTCACACGCGCGAAAGTCGCAAGAGAGTTAATCAAACCAATATTTGGTCCCTCTGGCGTTTCAATCGGGCAAATCCGACCATAGTGAGTTGGATGAACGTCCCGAACTTCAAAGCCTGCGCGCTCTCGAGTAAGACCACCTGGGCCCAACGCTGAGAGGCGACGTTTATGGGTGATTTCAGACAACGGATTGGTCTGATCCATAAACTGACTAAGCTGACTGGATCCGAAGAACTCTCGAACAGCCGCCGCTGCGGGTTTTGCATTGATCAGGTCATGGGGCATGACGGTATCAATTTCAACAGAACTCATACGTTCACGAATGGCGCGTTCCATACGAAGCAAGCCAATGCGATACTGATTTTCCATCAACTCACCAACGGAACGAACCCGGCGGTTTCCAAGATTATCAATATCGTCGGTTTCACCATGACCGTCTTTCAGACGAACCAAGGTCTTAACAACTTCAAGTATGTCTTCTTTACGCAACACCCGAACGTCATCATCCACATCAAGGTCAAGACGCATGTTCATTTTCACGCGACCAACGGCAGACAGATCATAACGCTCTGAATCAAAGAACAGCCCATTAAACAAGGCATCCGCTGTTTCTTCGGTTGGTGGTTCACCGGGACGCATTACTCGGTAAATATCGATCAAAGCTTGCTCGCGAGTCGAGCTCTTATCAACAGCCAATGTATTGCGGATATACGGTCCCACATTAACATTATCGATATCGAGTGTGGAAATTTCCTTGAATCCGGCTGCTTCCAATTGATCAATCAGTGCTTCTGTAAGCTCATCACCCGCTTCTACGAAAACTTCGCCCGTTTCAGAGTTAATCATGTCTTCTGCAATGAAACGTCCAACAAGTTCTAAATGACTGACCAGCATGTCCTTGAGACCCGCGTCGACGAGTTTCTTGGCCAAACGCTGCGTAATCTTCGTACCCGCTTCTGCAACAACAGATTCAGTATCGGCGTCAACAAGATCGCGAAGCAAGCGGCTTCCGCGAACCCGATCAACATTAAACGGTGTACGCCAACCTTTTTTATTAAGTTTGAAGTCAACACGATTATAGAAATAATTCAGAATATCTTCAGGTGACATACTAAGCGCCTGAAGCAAAGCCGTAACAGGCAATTTGCGACGTCTATCAATACGGACATGAACGATATCTTTGGCATCGAACTCAAAATCCAACCATGAACCACGGTAAGGAATAACACGCGCTGCGAACAGTAGTTTACCGCTCGAATGGGTCTTCCCTTTATCGTGATCAAAAAATACACCTGGGCTACGATGCATCTGGGAAACGATCACACGTTCGGTACCATTGATAATAAAAGTACCCTTATCCGTCATTAAAGGCATATCGCCCATATAGACGCTCTGTTCTTTGATATCGAGAACAGATTTGGCTTCCGTATCTGGATCCACTTCAAACACAATAAGCCGAAGAGTAGCTTTCAAGGGAGCCGCAAATGTCATGCTACGCTGCTGACATTCTTCCTCATCATATTTGGGAGGCTCAAAATCAAAGCTGACAAATTCCAAGCTTGCTGTATCTGCAAAATCCTTAATCGGAAATACTGATTTGAAAACTCCCTGAAGGCCCTTATCGCCTCGATCTTCAACTGCTATACCCTTTAAAAGGAATGCATCATAAGAGGTTTTCTGTACTTCGATAAGGTTCGGCATAGTTGTCGCGGCTGCGATACTACCAAAATCCTTACGAACGCGTTTCCGACCGGTGAACGACTGCAAAATGCCCATGCGAAATTCCCGTAACTCTGTTGCCTAACTAAGACGCAGCCCAAAAATAGCTGCAAATTGAACAACGACCCTACCCAAAACCACACTATGGCGGGCAAATAAGTCAAAGTTCAACAAATTTCATTCCGATAAAATAGACCCTCGGAGAGGTCACGTAGTTTTGATCCCGCCGGATCTTAAACCGCCCTTTCAGAAAGCGGCTCCGGGGAAGGCAGCAATAGCCACCTCCCCCGACTTAAATTTTGCGACCAGCTTACCGCTGGAGTTGCAGAACTTATTTAAGTTCAACAGTTGCGCCAGCTGCTTCAAGCTGTTCTTTGAGCTTAGCAGCTTCTTCTTTGGTAGCACCTTCTTTAACAGCTTTAGGTGCACTTTCAACAAGATCTTTAGCTTCTTTGAGGCCCAGGCCAGTGATGGCACGAACTTCTTTAATCACGTTGATTTTCTTTTCGCCCATAGCTGTCAAGACAACATCAAATTCGTCTTTTTCAACAACGGCAGCGGCATCACCACCAGCGGCAGCAGCGACAGCTACTGGAGCAGCGGCGGAAACGCCCCATTTGTCTTCAAGAAGTTTAGCAAGATCCGCAGCTTCCATAACTGTAAGGGCGGACAGGTCTTCGGCAATCTTTTCGAGATCGGCC
Organism: Sneathiella sp.; assembly: GCA_016765515.1. GTDB lineage: Bacteria > Pseudomonadota > Alphaproteobacteria > Sneathiellales > Sneathiellaceae > Sneathiella. The sequence goes on from JAESPT010000475.1 coordinate 6,731, forward strand.
ATTGTAGTATTCTCCTCAGGTAAACCGTTAGGTTTTTAAATAATAAATAACTGGCTTTTACATCTAGCCCTGTGCAGCTTTCGCTGCAAGAACACGTGCCAACTGGCTTGCTGGGGCTTGTACCACACCTGCAATTTTCGTTGCAGGAGCTTGTATAAGACCCACCAGTTTTCCACGTAGTTCGTCCAGAGAAGGCAAACTGGCGAGAGACTTAACACCATCTGTGTCAAGCACTGTTTCACCCATAGCCCCCCCGATAACAACAAACTTTTCGTTCCCCTTTGCAAAGTCCATAACAACTTTTGGGGCAACAACTGGGTCGTCTGAATAGGCGATCCCAACTGGGCCTTTTAGTATATTGGACAGAGAACCATAGTTCGTGCCATCAAGAGCAAGACGTGTAAGCCGATTTTTTGTCACTTTAAAGTTGGCGCCTGCTTCACGCATCTTCACACGAAGCTGAGTCATTTCCGCCACAGTGAGACCACTGTATTGGGCAACAACGACAACAGCAGCATCTGCAAAGACACCGTTCATTTCAGCAACCAGAGCTTCTTTTTGCGAACGATCCACTCGTCGTCTCCAGTTTATGAAATGCCATCAAAAATGTTGGCATCCCGGTTACAAAAGAATTTGGCAACAAGCCAAATCCAATGACTGTCCCAGGTCCACCTGAATTGCTGACTAGCAGCGAATTTGTAGCTTCCCTGTCTATGCAGGCAACATGTGTTTTTAAATTCTATAATCCTCAAAAGGATCAAAAAACACCTGCAGTCTTGGACAGCTGAACCTGACTAGCAGGTTCAGGCATCTGCCGCCGAAGCGGCAAATTCCGTTGAGAGCTTAGAAAAGCTCTGTCAATTCCAGTTTAACACCTGGGCCCATAGTTGAGCTTACTGCAATTTTACGGACATATTGTCCTTTTACACCAGATGGCTTGGCTTTCATCACGGCATCGATAAATGCCTTGATATTTTCGTTCAAAGCTTCTTTTGTGAAGCTAGATTTGCCAAGGCCCGCATGAACAATCCCGGTTTTTTCTGCCCGGAATTCAACCTGCCCGCCTTTTGCCGCTTTTACAGCTTCAGCAACATTTGGCGTTACTGTGCCAAGTTTCGGGTTTGGCATCAAACCACGTGGCCCCAGAACCTTGCCCAAACGACCAACAATAGCCATCATGTCAGGAGATGCAATACAGCGATCAAAATCCATATTGCCACCTTGGATGATTTCCATCAGGTCTTCAGCGCCAACGAGTTCCGCACCGGCAGCTTTCGCTTCTTCAGCTTTATCACCGCGAGCAAAAACGGCAACCCGTACAGATTTACCAGTTCCATTTGGAAGTTGAATGACACCGCGAACCATCTGGTCTGCGTGACGTGGATCAACACCCAAATTCATCGCAATTTCGACTGTTTCGTCAAATTTTGATGTTGCGTTTGCTTTTACAATATCAACAGCTTCTGCCAGCTTATACAGCTTTTCATTTTCAACAGTGTCTGCTGCGACTTTTTGTCTTTTAGTGAGTTTGACCATCGTTTAGCCCTCCACCACATAGCCCATAGAACGGGCTGAGCCTTTGATAATATTCATGGCAGCATCAATGTCATTGGCATTGAGATCGACCATTTTGGCTTCCGCAATTTCCTTAACCTGAGCCAGAGTCACCGAACCAGCGACTTCACGACTTGGTGTGCTACCACCCTTTTTGAGGCCTGCAGCTTTTTTCAGAAAATAGGATGCCGGCGGTGTCTTCGTGATGAATGTGAAAGACCGATCCGCATAAACAGTAATGACAGTTGGAATTGGCATTCCGCCTTCCAAACTACCCGTTGCCGCGTTGAACGCCTTACAGAATTCCATGATATTCACACCCTGTTGACCCAATGCTGGACCAATCGGAGGTGAAGGATTTGCTTTACCTGCAGGAACCTGCAGCTTAATAAAGCCTTTTATTTTCTTCGCCATTTTTTTCCCTATTCAAAATAAAGGGTCTGCGGTGCGGCCATGGCAGACCTCCCGCAATTTCACTGCACCATTGCAGTAAATATAAATTACTTAACTCTTCTCGACTTGAGAATAATCCAACTCAACAGGTGTTGCACGACCGAAGATCGATACAGAAACTTTCAAGCGCGCCTTTTCTTCATCGACATCCTCAACAACGCCCATAAAGGTCGCAAAAGGACCATCACTCACACGAACTTCTTCACCAATCTCAAACGTAACAGATGGTTTCGGACGCTCAATACCTTCCTGAACCTGATTCAGAACAGACAAAGCTTCCTTTTCAGAAATCGGTTGTGGCTTATTCGCATTCCCAAGGAAACCCGTTACTTTTGGAAGATTTTTGACAAGATGATACGTTTCATCATTCATCTCCATGTGGGCAAGCACATAACCAGGGAAAAATTTCCTCTCAGCGCTGACCTTCTGACCACGGCGAATTTCAACGACTTCCTCGACAGGAACAAGAACATCTTCAAATTTGTCTGCCATCCCCTTCAGGATCGCCTGGTCCATTACAGCCTGAGCAACCTTCTTCTCAAAGCCGGAATAGGCATGAATGATGTACCAACGCATTTTCGCCGGGCGTTCTGCTTCAGACATAATCAGGCTCCCAACGATAAAATAAATTTCACGACACTTTGAATGCCCAGATCGACCATAAAGAAGAACATGGACGCAAGAAATACCATAACAAAGACCATTCCGGTCGTAACCATGGTCTCTTTACGAGTCGGCCATGTTACTTTGGAAGCCTCTTGCCGCACTTGGCGGATAAAAGCGCCTGGATTCACCTTTGCCATTCTTGCCTCAAATTTTGTTCAACAACCGGACGAGCCGGCGGTATACAGGAATTATTCAAATAGATCAAGCC